>DMNR01000301.1 GCA_003452655.1 Actinomycetota bacterium
GCCTTAGGGCGCGCCCGTAGCCGGATGGCTGTCAAGCGGTACGCGGTGTCCGGACCGCTGCCTCCGCAGGTGTGTGGGATCGCGGACTACACACGTGATCTTGTCGAAGCGATGTCGCGCGACGCGACCGTAGATGTGTTCGTTGATTCCGATGGCGCGCCCGATCTTCTTGAACACAAGCAGATCGGATTTCGTCCGTTGAGCTCTTTGGCGAGACAGCAAGAGCAATACGAGTCAATCTCGATCCAGCTTGGCGGAGCACCTTGGTTTTCGGGCCAGTTCGAGGTGCTCGCCTCGAGGAAGATCGACAGCCCTTGGACGACGATCCATGACTACAGCATGACGNTCGGAATGTGGGACCTTTGGAGGACAAGGCTCACGCATCGGTCATTCCTACAGGACGTCGTGCTCCCTGAACCGGATGAGCAATTTTCCAGAGACGTCGCGACTGTTCTCTCTGAAACCGACAATATCTCCGACTTAGCTGTTGCGTTAAACGACGTCTGCCTCAATGCGTGGATTTTCGAGGCATCCGAAGGTGTCGTGAGCCACCTCATGCCACCGGCGAACTCAGTGCCCCAGCAGTACCTTGAAAGGATCAAGGTACTGCCAATGGGCGTCCCCGACCCGTTCGCTGTGTCCTCCGTTCGCAGACGTTACCGACGCAATGGAGTTTTGGTTGTCGGGACTTTCGGGAACGTGGTGCGAACGAAACTGGTCGAAGAAGTGCTCGAGGCAGTGGCACGTGTGGCACGGCTAGGAGTGAACATCAGTTTTCGGATTGTGGGACCGACCCCTGATCAGGGTTACCTTGCTGAACTGAAGAGTCTGGTGTCGAATCTGGGAATTCGCGACAGAGTGAGTTTCGTCAGTCGTGTCCCGGACGCAGAGATCTCTGAAGAGTTGGCGAGTTGGGACGTAGGCGTCACGTTGCGAGATCCCATCCGTGGCGGGATGTCGGCGGCGCTGGTACGTCAACTAGCCGTTGGCATGCCCGTCATCATGACGGATACTGCCGACTGGGATTCGATTCCGCAAGATGCTGTCGAACGAGTGCCGGAGGGTTCGACCCCAGAGGTCCAGGATGAAGTAGCTGCTCGCCTCTACAGGCTTTGTGTTGACGAGGCTAGACGCAGCAACCTTGCATCCAATGCTCGGCGTGCGTATCTAGAGAACTTCTCGATCGAAACCATGGCGTCCCACTACTTGGAGTTGAATACTTAGAATGTTGCGCACACACTCAAAGGTGGTTTCAGTTCGGGACTTTGAAGATCCTGAGCTCATGGCGATTANTGGCGACATGTACCGGCATACGTGGCCCGAGCACAGCAGTACCCCCGTCGAGGATATTCCGATAGTTCTTGACACAAGGCGATGGGAGAACGCCTTGGCCGTAGACGCGCTAACGCGATTCGGCAATATCGACGAAAGCGCGGTGGTGCTCGGCGTTGGGGCGGGAATCGAGGTTACCTCGTTCTACCTGGCAAAAATCGCCAGGCTAGTCATGGCTTCTGATCTGTACCTTGACAGCAAGGAATGGGCCGACGTGGCCCCCCGGACAATGTTGAGTAGCCCAGCTGATTTTTCACCGTTTCCGATTGATCCGCACCGGCTGCTTGGCGTTCACGTCGACGCAACAAATATGTCGCTACCGAGTGAGTTCTTTGATGGCGTGTTCTCGTCGAGTTCGATCGAGCATTTCCTCGGCTTTGACCGAGTGGAAGCGGCAGCCGCGGAGATCGGCCGGGTACTCAAACCGGGGGGTGTTGCGTCGATCTCAACCAAACTTCGGATTGATGGTCCGTCACAGGTGATCTCGTGGGGCCACGACACTGTGCTGTTCTCCGAAAGCGATATCCGAAAGCGCATTGTCGAACCCTCAGGATGCGAGCTGGTTGGCGACCTCGACCTTGAAATTGACGATGAAACAGTCGCAACCGACAAACAGCTCGTCGCCCTCTTAGGAGATCTTGGCAAAGAGGCTTCGCTAGATGCCCGCCTTAGAAGGTTCCCGAACCTAGTCGTCACGCACGAAGGATTTGTCTTCTGCAGCGTCAACTTGGTACTAAGGAAGCCGACCAGCTAGAAGCTATTGCGCTGGTCGGCGAACGATGATTGAGAACGAAGTCGACACCGACTCAGAAATGATGAGGCGCAGGTGTGCCGGTTCAAGGTAACCGGCGGGGTAACGCGCTTCGAGTGAAGAACTGATCCATCTTTCTTCGGGGCTCGCGAGGCTAACTTCGAAGTCGGTATTTGCTTCAAAACCACGCTTGTTAAGCGTGTCGACAACTTGCTGCAGGTCGTCTATCCTAAAGATCGCGCAGTTGCCGTAGTCCCTGGTCTCACCTCGATTTAACAGCTCGTATTCAGTTGTGTGAATCATGACACCGCCCGGAGCGAGCAGTTCCGCGCAGTTGAGGACGAAATCCATGGCAAGTTTCGGAGAACCGAGGTGCTCAATTACGCAAGAGCTCCATGCGAAGTCAAATGAGCCTGCAGGAAGCACCTCGGGATCAAGCGCGTTCATATCGACCGGGCGGAAGCTCACAACTCCCTTGAATTTCTCGGGGGGGCAGATATCTGGATGTTGAAGGATGTCTATTGACTCTGCGTGTTGCAGGCCGGTCGCCCATGCCGCTGCTTGGCTGTCCGAGGTTGGAACATCAGTGGCGAGCACGTCGACATCATGTAAAGCAAGCGCCGCGGAGATCGGTTCCTGGCCAACTCCAAAGCCAACGGCCCGCGACCCAGGACGAAGGACACCGCCGACTTCGGCGGTCTCCATGATCGATGCCCATTCCCAAAACTTGCGGTGCCAGTAGGGGCCGAACTTCATGACTTGCGCCCACTTCAGGTAGGCCGGGTCTCTGAAGTGCCGGGCTTGGCACGCTTGAGAAACCATGCCTGAGAACGGTGTGGGCGTCTGCGGTCCGCGGCGGCCGTCAACGTCGATGCCAGCCAGAATTGACATGGCACGGGAACCGGGTTCGTTCGCCCAGGCTTGCGGCCAGTTGACCGTGTCCCATTCTTGAAGTCCAACGTTGTACTTGTTCGCCACGAATTCCCCTTGGTTGGAACTGAACGGCACAAGAGGCGAAGGATGGCGACTCTCGATGCGCGGTATCACTGCTTCGACCCTAGCAACGATTCCGCCAGCTCAAACCAGCAGACACGAGTTCAACTCTGGCTCTAGCCCTGGCCGTCGACGAGCCACGCCCAGGAGTCGCGGGCGTAGTCGTCCCAGTCACCAAGGTCGCGACACTGAGCCTCGGTGCTTAGCTGTGTGTACCGCTCATGATCGGTCAGCAACTGCCGCATCGCGTTTATGACTTCGCGAACATTTCGCGGGTCGACCATTTGTGCGCCGCCGCCAGCACCAATCTCTGCCATCGATCCAAAGTTGGACAGCACCACCGGAGTCCCTACCGAAAGCGACTCTGCCGCGGGCAAGCCGTAGCCCTCGGCTAGGGAAATGAAGACGGAGAAAAGAGCCGTTCGGTAAGCCCCCCACAAGAGATCCTCGTCGGCTCGGGAAATGAGGTCGACGGTTCGCCCATCTTCTTGGAGCCGCTTCACTTCCGCATTGAACGCTGATGCCTTGGTGCTGTTCCAGCCGATGAAGAGCAGCTTGAATTCAAGTCCTTCAGCCCAGAGGGCGGCGGCAGCTCGTAGAAGAGTGATCTGGTTCTTCCGGGGCTCAATCCGCGAGACCGACACAATTAGTGGTCCGTCGTTGGCCGACACGAACTCAGCAAGCTTCGCTGGAAGTTCATGACCGGACGACGGGGGTGGCACGGCTGGTAGTAGTTGTGCCTTGACCTCGGGTGTCGGCAGGCCAAAACCGGGCGCCGCTTCGCTCAAGCCACGGACCTCCCGGGCGGCGGTTTCCGAGATTGCAGAAATTCGGCTGGATGCGCGCAGGGCGGGATTGTTATTGCCCAACGCGACTCGCAGTGCTTCCCCCAGCGCCTCTGGCATTCCTTGCGCAATGAAGTCATAAAAGAACGCGGAGAGCGTGCAGGGAGTCCACAGCGCAACGGAACTCAAAGCCAAGGAACGCCGCAGGCCAGTTGAGATTTCCGGAAGAATGAAGGTCGTGCGATGCGGCGCGAGGATGGTGGCGTTGTGGGTCTTCGGCGCACTGAGCTTATTGACTTTCTCCGATGGCGAGTAGGCAACGATTCGATCAAGTTCGTCGGGCTGTGAGGGCCGATACGCGCCTGCTGTTTCGTCCCACAGGGCCAACTTCACATCTTGGTGGGCAATCCAGCGAGAAACGGTTTCGCGCACGACCCGTTGGATTCCGGTGTGCATGTCGATCCTTGCGGTCTGAGATACGTCAACGACTACATCGTGGGCGAACTCAATGTCGGCGTAGAGACTCCAAGCATCCCCCCGCCGCGCGTTTGTTGCCAGCAGGGAATTGATCGCATGCCCTGGTCCGTAGACCTGCGAGTCCGATTCCAGGAGAAGGAGATCATCTTCGATCGGGTAACGACCTGCAACCGCGAGGAACGCGCACCACAGGAGTTCACGGTCGGTGCCGGAGGCCGCCAGCGCGCTCTCGAGGCTCGTGAGAACTGCTTCAAATTCACTTGATTCCGGCGGCGGGTATCCCAGAGTGGTGAGGACCGTGATGGTCCGCGCCGAAATGCCCGCTTGTCGTTTGGTCAGAGTGGCAGCCGTCTTTGCTCCGGCCGGGGGCTCGCCGCGTCGCTGCTGCCTGCTCTTAACTCGTGCGACCGCTTTGCGGCCAGGCTTGGTTGCCCGCCACCAAGCGGACGCTTCTAGGTCGGAACGCCGCTTCTTCTCGTACTTGAGCTGTTGCCATGAGTTGCGGTTAACGCGTTTGCGTTGACGTTCGCTAACCGGGTCGTTGAACGCCTGCTCGAAACGGTCCTTCCAAGAGGCGTTGCCGTCGCCCGCCACCTCTGCAGCCCTACTCCTTGACCGAATCGAGCAGTAGCGCCGCCACGTCAAGGACCTCAATGTCCTCGCTTGCCGCACCCTCCTGCTTCCTTTGCGTCGTGCCGTCATTCAGCATGACGTTGCAGAACGGGCAGCCCACCGCGATCTTGGTCGCGCCAGTTCCGATCGCTTCGTCGGAACGGTTGACGTTGACGCGCTCGCCGATCGTCTCTTCCATCCACATGCGTGCGCCACCGGCGCCACAGCAGAACGACTTCTCAACGCTGCGTTCCATCTCGACCAGGTTCACGCCGGGAATCGAAGCAACGAGCTCACGCGGTGGCACGTAGATCTTGTTGTGGCGGCCGAGGTAGCAGGGGTCGTGGTAGGTGACCTTCTCGTCGACCGGCTTGACCGGCGTGAGCTTCTTATCGCGCAGGAGTTGCGCCAGAAGTTGCGTGTGGTGCACGACCTCGTAGTGGCCATCAAGCTGCGGGTACTCCCGCCCGATGGTGTTCAGGCAGTGCGGGCACGTCACGACGATCTTCTTCGCCTTGATCTCGTTAAGGACCTCAACGTTCTGCATCGCCTGCATCTGGAAGAGGAATTCGTTACCCGCGCGTCGTGCCGGGTCACCGGTACAGGTTTCGCCCTCACCGAGGACCATGAACTCCACGCCGGCCACGTTCATCAACTCGGCGACGGCCTTCGTGGTGCGCTTCGCGCGGTCTTCGTAAGCACCAGCGCAGCCGACCCAAAATAGGTACTCGACATCGTCGGGGATCACGTCTTCGCCATCCATGCCGAATACGCGCACGTCGAAGTCGACTTCTTCGATCCAGGCATTACGCATGGAGGCGTTCATGCCCCACGGGTTGCCCTTCTGCTCAACATTCTTGAACAGGCCGTTGAGCTCAGCAGGGAAGTCCGACTCAACCATGACCATGTTGCGGCGCATGTCGACGAAGTGGTCGATGTGCTCAATATCGACTGGGCACTGCTGGACGCAGGCGCCGCAGGTCGTGCACGACCACAGTGCGTCTTCATCGATGACTGGACCTTCGTGGGAGCGGTGCCCGGATGCGTCGTAGCCATCGGTCTCGCGATGCGCGTCGCCTTCGCGTGAACCCACTAGCGGGCGCTCGATCTCGGCAGCAACTGTGGCGCCAACGGATGTCAGCACCAATTCGTTGCGCTCGCCCATCTCGTCGCGGTCGCCCTTTGCGGCTGTCGCCAGCAG
>DMNR01000386.1 GCA_003452655.1 Actinomycetota bacterium
GATAGGGGTGGAGGCTGTTGGGCTGTGTGTCCACGCCAACCGGGGCGCAGGGCGCGAGGGCGGCCGCGAGATCCAGCAGGCCGGAAGCGTCGTCAACGAGAATAGGCGGCGGAAGCAGCGACATACACCGCCAGTATGACCCGCCATCCCCAAACCAGTATCTTCCTGCGGCCGGCAGATACCTGAAATCGACCTACTGGACACCTGACGCACGTCCATACACGATCCCTTCAGTGGGTTCGGTCGTATGGATTGACGACTGGCGTCGGTGTATGACAGCGTCATACGCATGGAAGAAGTGCTGACGGTTCGCGTGCCCAGGGGCACCCGGCGCAAGCTTGAGAAACGCGCCAAAGCGCAGAACCTTTCTCTGAGCCAGTACGTGCGCCGAGCACTCGAGATGGAGGAACTGCTCGGGGCGCTGGAGTCCGCGCGCCTTGATCTTGTTCCTCAAGCGCGCGCACAGGGCATCTACACGGACGACGACGTCTTTTCGATCGTCTCGTGATCGTCGTCCTCGACACGAACGTCCTTGTCGCGGGCCTCGTGGCGCACGGCCTCTGCCACGAGTTGTTGGAGCGATCCATCCGGTTGCGCCTGATGGCCTCGTCCGCGCCGCTTCTGGAGGAACTGGATGCGACACTCCAAAGAAAATTTACGATCACTCCGAGAGTAAAGACGTTCCTTGACGCCTATCGTCAGAGCCTTGTGTTGGTGGTCCCCGTGACGCTTCCACACCCGGTGTGCCGTGACGCTGATGACGACGTGGTGCTCGGCACGGCCGTGGCCGCCGGTGCGACGGTGATCGTCTCTGGAGATCAGGACCTCCAAGTGTTGCGAGACTACAACGGGATTCCGATCATCAATCCCCGCGCGTTCGTGGAGTTCCTTGACCGCAGCGTTGCTCAGAAGAATACGTGAACTGTTTCCTCCATGGTCTTCAATGCTCGAAAACTGCGTGACCCAGATGATCCGGGACCCGGTCGGCGTGGCGAATTGGTGAACCCAGTTAGGGCGAATCTAGTTATTGACTCGCGGCGATTCAGGTGGTAGGGTCCGTCCAGTCCGTCCAGTCCGTCCAGTCCGGCCAGTCCGGCCAGTCCGGCCAGTCCGTGTGCGCGGTGCGCCACACGGACTGCGGCTTGTTGTGGCATCGTCATTGGAGGTTCAAATGGAACGTCTTCGCGAACTGGTCAATCTTCGTCAGGTCTTTCAGCCCCTTGTAACAGCCGTCTTCGTTGCAACGTTCGTCGCTGCCATCGCTGCTGCCCCAGCGCCCCACTCAAAGGCGCTGGTTGCGGTTCCTGACTCCGTCGAGTGCGACAGTGGCACCCCATTCGGAAATCTCGAGGCCAACCTGACACAGATTGCCTACTACGCCTCAACCAGTGTGGGCGGTTCTAGCTGTGATGCTGAGGTAGAAGCGTGGATCATCGATGATCCATCTGGCGCCGACGACAACCGGGCGAGCGGCTATGCTTGGGTCGAACGCGAGTGGGAGACCTATGGTGAGCCGTTCTGCGGTGTGTACACCGGGAATTCGATGCACTGGATGATCGATGGCGGGGGCTGGCACCTGGTCTATTGGCTCTATGTCGACCAGGATGAGGTTGACGGCTGCGGCGCATGAACGGAGCGCCGATCGTCGCTTGTTTGGGCGCTTGGCTGGCCCTGGCGGGGTCCAGCAACGCAGGTCAGCCACCTCCAAGGCCAGCCACTGTGATGGTGCTGGACATGCAGGGCGACGGCATTCGTCTTACGTCCAGTGGAAGCGGAGTTCGTTTTGACATCGAGCGGGTAGGCAAAGCTGCCAGCGTGGGGTGGACCTCGCTGGGGTCGGATGATTCCTTTCTAGCACTAGACCTAAACGGAAACGGTACCATCGACGACTCAGGCGAACTCGTTGGGACAAGACTCCGCTTTGAAGACGGCACCCAGCCAACGAGTGGGGCTGATGCCCTGCTCACGCCCCTTCAGGGGTTGCGCCGCGGTCCGGACGGAAGACTCCCAGATCCCCTCCCCGAAGGCGCGGGCGTCATCGACTCGGCAGATGGTGTTTTCGCGCGACTCTTGGTCTGGTGTGACAAGAACCATGACGGTGCCAGCCAGCGGACCGAGCTGATGTCACTCCCTGCGGCTGGGATCACCAGTATTCGCAACGGCTATCAGAGAACTAGCGTGGTTGATGAGGGCGGCAACAAGAGCCGCTTTCGAGGGTCGTTTACCCTGCGAGTCCGGGGTGTCGAGTTCCAGCGCCAGATTATTGAAACGGAACTTGCCCGTTGAACCGACAGTTTGCTGCCTTGTTGATGGCGTCGGCCACTTTCTCAACTGGGCCGGTGGGTCCCGGGCTGCAACAGACGCGGGAGGTGGTGGTCATAGACTTCGGCGCAGACGGGATATGCCTGACTTCGCTGGACTCTGGTGTAGCCTTGTCCGGTCCTCGGTCGGGAACAAAGTTGCAGGTCGCATGGACGTGCCCTGGTGGCAACGACGCGTTCGTATGTTTCGACCCGAACGCAAACGGCAGGGACGACTCGCTTGCTGAGCTGGTTGGCGGTGGGCTGTGGGCGGCCAAT
>DMNR01000214.1:0-3626 GCA_003452655.1 Actinomycetota bacterium
ACTTTGACATGGCCACGGACACACGGAACGATGCGCGGATAATCGAGCGGCGCGTCACAATAGGCCAGCATCAACGAACTTATGCCCAACTCGAACGAGGGCTCATTCTGGGTGGTCAACAGAGCTGTTGCCGAACATGCGCTTCCCCTCCACACGCAAGCCCTTGTCACGCCGGGCAATCCAGCCGTCACCGCGGACTCACAACCGATTCGCATGTACCGCTGTGCAACGTGGAACCGCTTGGACTCAGCTTGTCGGTTCGGCCGGAAGGTTTGCTGGTCTCTCTGCGCAAGTAGAGGGACCAACTCGTACACGATCCATCGCCACGATTACTGCGCAGAGCTGGACTTTGATCGCCTCATCTGAGGAATCTCGCCGGATGGACCCGAACCCGTTCCTCAGTCTGAGCAAAAGAAGGGCATGCGAGGTTGTGGGTGAGGCGCTACAGGCCGAGATGTGACTCGAATTCGTCCGTGAGGTGATCCTTCAGCGCTGACCAGTTGATGTTGATCTCGTTGGGGCCGGTGGCGCAGGACTCAAGCTCACAGTCAGCAAACAGAAAGGTCACGCCGGTGCTGGAAATCGCGAATCGACCGTCTTCCATCAGCATGCTTGGATCGGCTTGGCAATACGGCAAGTCCTTACAGATGGCAACGACCACGGGCTGTTGCCAACCGCTCGTTGCGTCCAGAACGTCCCCAACCTCCAAAGCGGTGCCGGTGGTGACGTCGAACACCAGGCCCTTGGACGTGCCGTATTCGTGGCTCACCTCGCCCCAAGAACCTGACCGGAAGATCAGGCTCACAAACCGGTCCGACACAAGGGTGACGTCCGCCTTGGCGTACACGTAGTTGAGCGCTGGCACTCCGGTGTTGTTGAAGTTGCCAGTTGTGCACTTCGATTCGGGGATGCCGCTGGGGCCGTCGAACTCGATCCACTCCCCGTCGTATCCATCGTCCGCCAGCATCTGGTTGA
Organism: Actinomycetota bacterium; assembly: GCA_003452655.1. Lineage (GTDB taxonomy): Bacteria > Actinomycetota > Actinomycetes > S36-B12 > UBA10799 > UBA10799. The sequence continues at coordinate 976 of DMNR01000214.1, forward strand.
TCGCTGAGTGGCTGTAGCTGTTGAACTCCTCGTCGTGAAGCGTGCCGGTGAGTTCGGGAACCGCCCACGACGCCAGCCACGTACCCGTTTCGGAGCAACCGGTTCCGGGGGTTGCGGTGATTCGGATCATTGGTTCGTCGGCCAGGGTCACTTTCCGTGCCGCTGTACTAGCGCCGTCGTCGACGAACGACTTGATCAGGGTTGCTGCACCGAACACAACTGCGGCCATCAGGGCAAAAATCGCCGTCCAGGTGGCCGACGGCCGAGACGGCTTACTCGGCGGCGATGGCACGGGAGCAGACCACGATCCTGACGTCACTGTTCTTCCTTCCCCGTCACCCACGCGTCGGTGGGCCTCCTGNNGCCTCCGCGACACAGTAGGCGCCGGCACCCATGACAGATCGTGAGTCCAGACCGCCGCCGGCGAGGCACGCGAACCGTGGCTCCCGCCGAGGCTCCCGGGAGCTACCAAGCGAACGAGTTGCAACAATCGTCGTTGTGTAGCCCTGGCGCCTCCGGCACTCGAGCGACCCACCGCCTCGGAGTCGGCGCGCTCCACCCTCGCAGCCGCATTCTGCTGTGAAAGACACACGTACCACTGAGTGTCGAAGACATTGTCGCCGTCTCAGGAGTCGTGTCCGCCTTGTCCGCCGACATGGATGAGCCAATCCTCCACAAGAAGAACGCGACTTACGAACTCGTCAGGCCCGTGGTGAGTTTCGGCAAGCAGCGCCTACCGAAGAACCCCAGGATTCGACTTCGAACGCACGACTGGCAGACCTGGGCCGACTGGAGCAACACGCGGCTGCGCGTCCCTCAGGGGGCCCATCCGAATGCCCATTCTGGCGTCGGGCCGCACAGGCCGACGGCAACGCAGTGTTCGCGCCCGAAATCAGCGCGCGTGCAGTCGCCAGTCACGCTCTACTTGCGGGATGCAGCAGCTTGTGCATCCGCAGTTTCAGATCTCAGGCATCTTTTACCGCGACGAGCCTGTCGTGGTGATCGCTGCAACGGACGCGCTGACCGTCGAAGGCCGCCGGGTGGCGTGGCGTCTCGAGTCATTTCGCGATCTCGCCAAGAGCAAAGGCTTTGCTCGGGCCAGCGCGTTGGAGCTACCAGACACCTTTCTTCCCAATGCCACGGTTCTCTGCGGTGTGGCGGCGATAAGCGTCGCCCTTGGTGCAGGGGCACTCGATCACGCGGTCTCAATCGCCCCAACTGACGAGTGGCGTAGTGCGGTCAGCCAGCGGGACGCAGTCGGTGTGCTTCTCGTCCGGCCGCGCCGACGACGGAGGACTTCGAGCGTCGCGTCGCTCTTGAGATCGGGGCGGGCCTTTGCTGGTGTCGCGACATCAGTTTCACTGGATGGGTCACTCATCGCCGGTCGATACCAGTTCGTCGGCCACCAAGCCACTGCGGTACCTGTGCCAAAGGTACACACAGTGCTGCTCGACACCAGTGTGCTCGTGGACCTCGAGCATGCCGCCGCCGGGCGCGGCAGTCCAAAGGGTTGGCTGGCGATTCAACACCTCGCGCTTCAACTAGCACCGATGGACGTGTTTCCGGGGCCCGGCATTTTGGAAGTGCTGTGCGAGCGAGGCAGCGACTCCCTGAACACGAATCGTGCGCACAGCATCGCAGCGGCGATGAATGCCTGGTTCGACGGAGGGATCGTTCGAACGTTGTCGCTTGAGGCTGTCAGAGAGGCGTACCGCGAACAAATGGGCAGGGATCTGCTTGAAGCCCTTCCGTTCAGAGTGGAGGAGCACATCCATCAGCAGGTGTTCTACGCGTCGCTGTTGAAGCTCGCGTGCCTGTGGTCGCGCGCTCGCGGCGGTTTCAAAGCCCGTGAACGTGTCGGCTTGTTCAGCGAGTTTGTGCATTGGATGTCGCACGAGCTTCGTGTTGTCAGTCCGTTGCCACTGCAGATCGCGCGCGACCGGCTCGTCGGCCCCCAGGGGTATCCGGCCTCGTATACCGATCGTCTGATGAAGCTCGGCAAGGACCCCCTGGACGACTTGTGGGGAGCGTCTTGGGATCTCGTGCACCTCGAGTCGATCACAATGTTCGAGGCAGGGGGGGTCACTGACATCGAAGGCCGAGACGTAGTCCTAGCGACCGCCGATCGAGGGCTCGTTCAACTGCGCGAACGGATCATTGACTTGCCTGGCTTTGTTGAAGTTCCGTTCGGTCGCATGCCGGGCAAGTTGGCCCGTTTTGACGTCGATCGGCGATTGCATCATCAGAAGGCAGAGATAACTCACCTCAGTGGATTGCCGAACCAGTCCGCCATGGCGCGGCTCGAAGCACAAGCAGATCGCTCCCCTTCGCATATCGCGCCTCTCATCGCGCAACTCGAGCTCGACGTGGTGGCCGCCCTCAAGTCGTGACAGCGCCTGGCCCAATCTATTGGTCGGTGGCGCACGCAGGGAGACGCGCCGATTTGTTCGCCCGGATCGGCCAAGGCACTCCGACGGTCCGCCCTGCCGTTGCACGGCTTCGTGGCGCAATTCGTGGCGCAATGTCGATCCAAAGGGAGCCTTTACCAGCCTTCCTTGGCTCTGATCGAACCCTGGCACCAGGGCAAACCCCGTGCTAACAGGCGAATTCCACGATTGATATCTCTACTTCCAAGCTGGCTATGCGGGTTC
>DMNR01000214.1:3828-4143 GCA_003452655.1 Actinomycetota bacterium
GATTCCCGTCACCCGCTCCATGTCCCGGCCGCACCCGTGAACTCACCGAAGGTGGCGGCTTCCGTGAATTCACAGTTGTGACCACCCTAGGTACCGACACCCACGGGTGCTACAGGTAGCTCCTCGTCTGGGGCCCGATCACCCCGACGCTCTCGCCACCATGCCCGGCGGCATCGTTGTGAACGGCACCGACTTCGCCGTCCCCACCGGCGGCGACTACTGATTCGCAGAGGCGAGCAGCAGGCCTCGCTGACGCCAATCGCGGCCACCCCTGGTTCGCCATGGAACCAGCGGTGAGCCCGTTGCTCGACGCCG
>DMNR01000444.1 GCA_003452655.1 Actinomycetota bacterium
TGCCGATTGCGGGAGCGACTGGTGCGATCTTGCCCGGTTGCGAATGTGCTTCGGTGCCGGTTGCTGGCGGACTCATGGCTCGAGGTGTAGCACCGCCGGCAGCACTTGCCTTTCTGCTCGCGGCACCGGCGATTAATCCCGTGGTGATTGTCTCCACCCTCGTGGCATTCCCGGGTCAGCCGCAGATGGCACTTGCCCGGTTTCTCGCTTCGTTCGCTACGGCCGTGATCATGGGCTGGCTGTGGCTTCGTTTCGGTCGGGGTGAATGGTTACGGATTCCGGATCGTTCGCACCTCGTTGGTGACAACAAGTGGCACACCTTCAGATTGACGGCATCGCATGACTTCTTGCATGCGGGTGGCTTCCTAGTGGTTGGGGGAATTGCGGCCGCGGTACTCAATGTCGCCGTTCCGGCATCAGTGCTCGACTCCCTCGCCGCGAATCCGCTGGTTGCCGTTCTTGTGATGGCATTGCTGGCAGTCATCCTGTGCATCTGCTCTGAGGCGGATGCTTTTGTCGCAGCGAGCCTTACCCAATTTCCGTTGATCTCCCGACTCGTGTTTCTCGTCGTGGGACCCATGGTTGACCTGAAGCTCATTGCCTTGCAGGGTGGAACGTTTGGTCGACGGTTCGTCAGCCGATTTGCTCCAGCGACCTTCGTGGTGGCCATCGTGTGTGGCTGCGCAGTCGGGTGGTGGCTGTTGTGAAGCGCGATGTGCAGGCCGTTGTTCTGATCTTCCTTGGTAGCGCGCTGCTGCGGATTTCCTTCACAGATATCTACCTGCGTTATGTGAAGGACGGGATGAGGCCGTTCCTTTTGGCGACTGGAGCGATCCTGTTGGTGCTCGGTGGTTGGGCGCTGTGGGACGTGATTCGCGGTCGGCATGATCATGAGCCGGAACCCGACTTTGATGAGGGCGCCGAAACCCACGATGGACATGGCCACGGGCAGATGCGGATTGCGTGGCTGCTGCTACTTCCGGCGTTTTCGATTCTCTTGATTGCACCGCCCGCACTGGGGGCATATTCGGCGGAGCGTGAGAACTCGACTGTCCTCGCGCCGAAGACCGACGTTGCGCTGGATCCTTTGCCGGCGGGCAATCCACTGACGATGAGTTTGAATGACTTCGCAGTTCGTGCGGTGTGGGATGACCAGAGGAGTTTGGCAGGTCGGGAGATCGCGATGACTGGGTTTGTGACTGCCGTTCCCAAGGACGAGGCTCCGGTCGGAGTTCCTTCGGGACAGTCGGCCACCTGGTGGCTGACGCGCCTGTCCCTGACCTGTTGCGCGGCAGATGCGAACGCGACCAAGATACTCGCGGTCGGGACGAAACCGCTTGCGCCCAATACGTGGGTGAGAGTGACGGGCACATGGATGCCCGGAGGGCCCACCGCCGATGCCAACGCGATTCCGTGGTTCAAGGTGAGTTCACTGCAGACCGTTCCACAGCCGAAGGATCCTTACGAATAGGGAGATATTCGGCGTAGCCGTATCCGTCGGAGTTGGGCGGCGTCGGCCGGTGACGGTGCCGATAGGCGAGAAAGGACGTCAATTGCCAGGCACGACCCGGGCTCCTGGCGGGCAGGTGATTCAGAACACCTCACGCACATGAAACGAACCCGAGAACTGCCGCGTCTGGTTAGCTGTGGAAACAACGACCGGGTCACGAGCGAATACCACAGATACCGCAGAAACCCTTGATTCACAGGGTATTTGGGGCGCTACGGTAAGCAATGGCTTAGCGGTTGAGGCATCCGTGGGTGCGTCCCGCAATCAGCGTGCGATGTGGGAGCTTGCGGAGGTCCTGAGCTCACACGGCGGCAGTGCGCAAATGGCGGTCAGTCGACGGATCTGGGCAGATCTAGCGGCCGAACGCCGGAGCTAAGCGGCCTGCGCCTCGAGCACTTTGTTGCGCCCACGCAGCAGGTCGTCCACGATTGCCGCCGTGCTGATGTACGCGATGTGAGTGACGATGCTGGTGGCCATCGCGTCTGCAGTCCACTTCCACGGGGGCGGGGTGTGACCGAGGATCGGGAACATCGAGAACGTCATCGTCATTAGCGCACCTCCGAAGACCAGCGTCGGGATCGGCTCGCGATACCGGTGGCGCAGCAAAACATGAGCGATGCCGAATGCCGATCCGTAGGACCAGCGGATGGCTAGCGTCAGTTCACCGGCCTGCGTTGTGGTGACTGATGGCAGGTGCAGGATCGTGGCCGCGATCTGGCCAGGAACGGCGCTGTCGTCGTAGTCCAGACCGGCCTTGCCGCCGAGTCCGTCAGCATCGGGAACACCGACAGCGCCGGGACGCCGGGCATGTAAGTACGAGTAGACCGCAGTCATCGCAGCGGTTCCGGCAAAGCCAGCTATAACTCCGCGGACTGGCCACGGAACCGAACGCTTGTTAAACATGTAGTCAGCTTGGTGGAAGCGCATCCTCGACACCACCGCAAGTCACGCGATTGGTTCGTTTCCGAGCTTTTCGCTTGGAGTTGGGCCACTTCCAGTGCCGCCGTTCACGTTGGTAGGCCACAGTCACAAGCGAATGAAAATGATGAGAAGGAAAAAGGGGCCAGCGACACTGGCCCAGGAAGTCGCAAGCAACACAACAGATAACACGGCGATCGATCGAGAGAATACGTTCGATCAGATCGCGCACGCTGCCTCTGCCCACGTCGATATCTCGATCTTCGTCGAGTCAGTCTCGGGTGAGTACTCGCGCGGTCTGCAGGCGCTGGCCAATATCGGGCCGTGCGTCACCGTCTTCGGCAGTGCGCGAACGAAGCCGGGCGATCCCGCTTACGCCGATGCGATGCAGCTTGGAAGGCAGCTCGCGACGGCAGGTTTTGCGGTGGCAACTGGCGGTGGCGGCGGAATCATGGAAGCGGCGAACCGAGGTGCCGCACTGGGTGGCGGCGGGTCGATCGGCATGCCGATAGTCCTCCCGTTTGAGAAGTCGGGAAATGAGTTCCTAGAACTGTCGGTCACGTTCGATCACTTCCCCGCACGCAAGACCTGCCTGATCAAGGCCTGCGATGCAGTCGTGGTCTTCACGGGTGGGTTCGGGACTCTCGATGAGCTCTTCGAGGTTCTCACGCTCATCCAGACAGGGAAGATGAATGCCGTGCCGATAATCCTGGTGGGCTCGTACTACTGGTCAGGTCTGCTGGACTGGCTGAGGACCTCACCAACCGCTGCTGGCTGTATCGGAGAGCAGGACCTCGACCTGATGACGGTGGTAGATACGCCTGAGGCAGCAATCGAGGCCGTGACTTCGCAGCTAGCTAGGCGAGTCTGACCGTTACGGTCTTGGTCGAGCCGGGCTCCTTGATCAGCATCTGCGTGACCGGCGTCTTCAGCGTTGGACTGAAGTCGAACACCAGCTTGACCTCGGCGCTCTTGCCGGCCCCGATTCCTTCACGGAATGCGGGGTTGGTGCCGTTGGCAATCACCGAATCGTTCTCCTGAGCCTCGACGGCCTGGTTCCCGGCGGTGACGGCCGTGAAGTCCGACGCGGTGACATTCTGAGCTGAGCCGGAATTGTTCGTCACCTTCATGGTGACGACGACGAACTCACCCTGGGCCATCGATTCGCCCTCATCGGTCGACAGTGTCTTGCCGACGGACTTCACGGACTCGAATGTGTACGTGAAGTTCCCGACGGTGATCGGCTTGCCGATCTCGCTTGCTGCCGCCGAGCTAGCAGCAGCGCTCGGGGATGTTGGAGCCTTCGCGCTCGGGGTCGATGGGGTTCCGCCCTGGTCGCTCGAGCAGGCAGCGAGACTAAGTCCCGCCGTTAGTGCGATAGCCGCAAGTGATGCTGCGCGAACACGTGAAGTCCCAATGAAGAGCTTTGCCATACCCAAAACTGTAAGCACCCCGAAAGGCCAAGAGCGACGTCACCCCGCCGCCTCGACCCAACTCCTAGCCAACAGGATCGGAGAGTACCTGGGCCGTCAGGGTGGCTAGAGACTTTCTTGGCCGTCCTGCCGTGGCGCGGTCACGCGGTGCCGGGACCGTTGCCGCGGGCGAATCGGCCGCGAGGTTCGCGGCAGCGATTGCCGCCGCCATCCACTCTTCGCTTAGGGCCGCAGCTTCACCGGGCCAGGTTGTCGTCATGACCAACTGGATGTGGACCCAGCCGTCATCTCCAGGCTCCAGCAATTTCCAGGCGACGAGCCGCCCGTCTGAATTTGTGATCGCCTTGAGTGCCTCGGAGATCAAGACGAGGCGGCGTCGCCGCGCGTTGTCAGGTTCGTCCTCGAGAGTGAAGGAAAGCTCGACGTTGTAGGCCGCCGGTTCGCCAATCCCGGATCCCGCACCGTCCCTAAAACGATCAGTCCAATTTCGCCGCCGGGCAAGTTGCCTTTGCGCGTCAGGTGAATCCATGTCGCTACCTTGCTCCGTCTAACGATCGGGCTGAAGGAATCGCTCTGGCCAATGGATGAACCATCAGTGAACGCTTAACCATTTCGGTCGGACACCATGTGAGTCGCCAACCACCGCGCCCGGGACCCTCAGCCGAATAGTTGGGAGATTGCGTTCAGTCGATCAGGGTTGACTGAGAACCACGCCCAAGTGCCGCGTTGTTCGCGAGTGAGGATGCCCGCTTGGGTCAGGACCTTGAGGTGATGGCTGACCGTTGGCTGGGAAACCCCAACGGGTTCGGTCAAGTCGCACGCGCATGCTTCACCGTTGGGGCTTGACGCGATGATCGACACCAACTGCAGGCGGACGGGATCCGAAACGGCCTTGAGTAGCTGGGCCAGCGCCTCAGCATCATCACGCGAGATTGGCGAGGCCAACCCGTTGCTGCAACATGCGATCACTTGATCTGCCACAGCTTCGCTCCTACATATTGACAGACATCGATATGTCTGAAAGGGTCACTACATCGATAGCAATCAATATATGAGGAGCATTCGACTATGTCTAGAGTTCAGCTCGCACTTAACGTTTCCGACCTTGAAGCATCCATCGATTTCTACTCGAAGCTCTTCAACACGACACCGCACAAGTTGCGTCCTGGATACGCCAACTTCGCAATCGACGAGCCAGCGCTCAAGCTCGTCCTCATCGAGCAGGCCGACTCTGACCGCGGCACCGGGCCCCAGGGCGCCCTCAACCACCTAGGCGTTGAGGTAGAAACGACCGACGAGGTCCGCGCCGCCGCGCAACAACTATCCGGCGAGGGTGTCGCGACTGTCGAAGAGATGGGGACCACCTGTTGCTACGCCGAGCAAGACAAGGTGTGGGTGTTCGATCCCGCTGGTGCCCCATGGGAGGTCTACACCGTGACCGATGACAACCCCGATGCCCTGGTCGCGGACCTTGGCCTCGAGCCCAAGCTCAACGATGGCTGCTGCTGCACGCCGGCGCCGGCAGACAACGGCGCACAGCAATCCCATGCGGTTCCCGTCGCCGCGGGCTCGGCCAGCACCTGCTGCTGATGTCTGCACCTACCAATGCCGGTCCACCGGCACGAACCGCCGATGAGTCGGCAGTGATCGCGAAGCTTTCAACCCTCGACCGATTCCTTCCGCTGTGGATCGGTCTAGCGATGCTCATTGGCCTGCTGCTCGGGCGGATGATTCCGAGCCTGCAGACCGGGCTCGACGCGGTTCGTGTCGGCGATACCAGCCTGCCGATTGCGATCGGTCTGCTGGCGATGATGTACCCGGTCCTCGCTCGGGTGAAGTACGAGGAGATGGGCCACCTCACGGGTGATCGCCGGATGTTGTGGCTCTCCCTCGTCCTCAACTGGCTCATCGGTCCGGCACTGATGTTCGTGCTGGCGTGGGTGTTCCTCGCGGACTACCCCGCATTTCGAACCGGGCTGATCGTCATCGGATTGGCACGCTGTATCGCGATGGTGTTGATCTGGAACGACCTTGCCTGCGGGAATCGCGAGGCAGGCGCACTGTTGGTAGCGATCAACTCGATCTTCCAGATCCTCGGCTACGCGCTACTCGGAACCTTCTACCTCGCAACTTTGCCCGGGTGGCTCGGACTGAGCACCCAGGACGTCGCGTTCTCGACCTGGGCGATCACGAAGGCAGTGCTGATCTTCCTTGGCATCCCACTGCTGGCCGGCTACCTCACGCGCCGGATTGGCGTCGCCCGTCGTGGTCGGCAGTGGTACGACGACGTGTTCGCGCCCCGGATCGCCCCTATCGCTTTGTGGGGGCTGCTGTTCACCATCGTTGTTCTCTTCGCTTTGCAGGGCTCGGCGATCATCAGCGCCCCAATGACGGTCGCCCGAATTGCGCTGCCGATGCTCGTCTACTTCGCAGTCATGTGGTTCGCCTCCTTCGGTCTGTCGCACGCCTTTGGTTTGCCCTACGACCGCTCCGCCACGGTGGCATTCACCGCGGCCGGAAACAACTTCGAACTCGCGATCGCTGTCAGCATCGGAGTGTG
>DMNR01000203.1 GCA_003452655.1 Actinomycetota bacterium
GTGGATGGTTCGAAGCCGTCTTCGTCGACCCAGATTCGATCGACAAATGGCGGAAACAGAGCATCGCTACGGCGGGCCATCGCCGCGCAAGCCGTATCCGTGCGCATCTGGAATCGTTCGAGCGCGGCTTCGGCTTCGCTCAGGTTGGCTTCAACGAGAAAGTCAAAACGGAAGTAGAGCTTGGGTTCAGCCTCGGCATAGTCTATTCGCGCGTGCCGCCAAAGCGCATACGATCGTCCCCGATCGTCCATGTCGGAGAAGGATTTCAGAGCTTCAATAAACTCGTCACCGTAGCGAATCAGGCGACTGCCATTCCTCACGCCGGTCTGCCGTCGAGCACAGTGCGGATAGGACAGGGGTTGTAGGGAAGTCGAGCGTGGGTGCTCGTAATCGAGTACTCCGATGAAGTTGTCGAGAAAGCCCGAGAGGGCGATCAGGGTCGCTTGGCCGCCGTGGCCGGGGGGTTGATAGCGGAAACGAAAAGGGGGATCGGTCGGGGGATCGGAGGCGCGTCGGGCTTCGGGGAGTTGCTCGAACAAGAGCGTGTCGTTTGCCCAGCAAGTTGCAGCGCGACGGATGTCTTCCCAATCGGCGTCGACGTCAAAGATGTCGCCGAGGTCGACTTCGGCCAAGGGCATCAGTTCGTCAAGTGCATCTTGCTGGTCGATGAGTTTGAGTTCTGTGGCCACGGCGCCGACTGGCCCTCCCAACCGGTGACCAAGGGCGGTGAGGGCATCGATGCCCTCGGCGAACACCGACGCAATTAGAGATTGCAGTTCGCCTTCGACGAGATACTGCAAGCTCGAAATCGACCGATCGAAAACACCTAAGACGGACGCGATGAAGGTGTACCAGTGTTGCTGGTACTTGGAGCCTTCGTCGAGCAGAATGAGAGACTTTACGGGGTCTCCTGCGCCATACCGGTCGACGCGCCCTATACGCTGTTCGATACGATTCGGTTCCATCGGCAGGTCAAAATGGACAATCAGCCTCGCCCCGCCCTGGAGGTTAAGTCCCTCCTCAGCCACCCGGTCGCAAACGATAATGCGGACTACATCCTGACTGGTGAACCGAACCGAGGACGATGTCTCCAGTCCCTCGTCGCTGCTCGGCAAGGTGTACCGAACAACAGCGCTTGGATGACCGGAGACCAAGCGTCCATACACCGCGTCTGCTACTTCCGGATCGGAACAGAAAACAACGAGCTTGGTGCGACCGGTCAGGTGGTGCGGAATCAGATCGGCGAACTGATCGAGGCGTGCTTCGAGCCAAGCGTCGGGATCGACCACCGAGGCCAGTTCGTTGAGGCGCGCCACTTCGCCTGGGAAAGACTCGGCGGCCGATATCTTGAGCGCTGCGAGTCGCTCGGCACACAGGTTTCGGAGTTGGCCCGGTTGGGAAAGCAGCGCGCCCAAGAGACGCCAGTGAAATTGGCCTAGGGCCTCTGTAATCCGGCCGCTGCTTTCTGCGCTCGCGTCGATTCGCCAAGCCTCGATGGACGACTCAATGTTCGCTAGTTGAGTTTCTCGAATCTTGATCGGCGTTCCTCCTGCGCGGTCGGGGGTCACCAGTTGGACGCGCTTGCGGCGGTTTCGCAGGATACGGCGGTGGAGGCGATAGGCTTCGGACAAGTGCGCACGCAGCAGGCGGATTGATTCGACGAGATCGGGGTTACTCTCGTCTGGAATGCCCTGCAGACGCGGTCGCAATTCGCCGATGAGTTCATGCAGTCGTTCGTCGCACGGAAGTTTTGTTTGCAAGTCGTCGAGGACGCTGTCCAGAAAGAGTGCATTTTGTGGGTCAAGCATTGCGACCGACTCGGCGAGAACCTGCCGATGTTGAATCTTGTCGCGAAAGCGGACTTCGTCGTCGAGGGGATACATGACCGGATCGAGCAGGTGAAGCATTCTTAAGAATCCCGTTTCATTGCGCAGCACCGGCGTAGCGGACAGGAGCAAGAGGCGGTCGATCAATGGAGCGTGGGCTTGGAGGCAGTCATACAATTGCAAGAAACGGTCACTGGCTTCTGCCGCGACATGGTGAGCCTCGTCGACCACGAGCATCGTCGCCTTGGCTAACTTCGCGGCAATTTCCACCGGCGGGTCTTCTTGTGCGATCACGAGAATTGAATCGTCGAGGAAATCTCTTAGGCCGAAACGGCGATTGAGTTCTTCGCACCATTGGTGGCGCAGGGACTCTGGAACGAGAATTATGATTCGATGGTGTTTGGGGTCGTCGAGAACCGCCTGGCGAATAACCAGGCCAGCCTCAATGGTTTTTCCAAGGCCCACTTCATCGGCCAAGAGATAGCGTTGCGAGGGATCGTTCAGGATTCTCCGCACCACCGAGATCTGGTGCGGTTCAAGTTCGATAACTGCCGAGAGCAGGGCCGAGATTCCCCATGCAGCACCGCGTTGCCGAATATAGGACGAAAGAAACCGGCTGCGCGCTTCCGCATACTGAGGTGTTTCGGTAATGGAACTTGCCAGATATGCGCTGGGATCCTCAATCGGTCGTTTGCACCTGACGAAGATTTCCGCGTGCTTGCAGTAGACGTCATTCTGGTCGGCGAAACGCACTGTGGCGCCATCCCCATCGTCTTCAAGCACACGACCAACCCACCAGAGTCCGTTCATCTCGTCGCGGTGATAGACCCTGGTGTTTGCTCCTAGCTTACACGGTCGAATGTTGGCATTCGAAACGGTTCTGACGTCGCGCCTGATTTCACTTGGATCAGAGAAGAACTCGACGAGGCAGTTCGGACCTATCCACCCGACAATCTTGCCGCGACCCAGTGACTCGAGTTGGTTCACAGTACAGAACATTGGTCTCCCTTCCGTGATGTAGTGTACTGGAGTTGCCTCCCATATCAGCGAGGGTTTTGGGGTTGATTCTCAAACGGGTTGATCATGTGGGTACCAGCGCAGGTCTGGGGGAAGTATGGCTTGCACGGTCACAAGTGTGCTTTCCTACAGGAGTGAGAAGTTACATAATAAACAACTACTTAATTGGCAAAATTTAACATTCAGCATTACGGCAATTGGTAGCAGTGCTTGGTACAGAATGTCATCAGATACATTTCCCTGATACATTTTTGCACCTGCAAGCCAACAGGCACGCCATGACCGGCAAGCTCTTCTCCATCTGTGACCCGCAGATGGGCAGCCATGTTGTC
>DMNR01000369.1 GCA_003452655.1 Actinomycetota bacterium
ACCGTGTCGGCGACCGCGTTGATGATGGCCTGGTCGGTTGCCAGTGGCGCGACGGTCTCGACGAAGCGCTCGGTATCCGTCAAGGTGCGCTGTCCCCAGAAAGCCAAACCCCCTGCTGGCAACATGATGGTTGCAAGTACTAGGCAGAGTCCAGCGGCGATTGATCGGATTCCCAAACGGCGCTTCTGTGGTTCAGGTGCACTGCCGATGGTCGTAGCGGTTGGCGCTGCTGTGCTCATAGTTCAAGAGGGTAGGCGCAACAGGCGCAGCGCTTCCTGTTTAGCGCTGGGTTGTGAGGTCGACCTGGCGAGTGCGTTCCTCTGGCGTAGGTCCCGGATCAGATAGGTTCACTCATGACCAGCGCGTTCGCCGAGTGAAGGATTGCCGACATGCCGCCAGCAAGTGCTCAATTGCCGGACCCGACAACTGATCCAGTTCTTGCCAGCTACGACAACTATCTCGCAGCGCAGGAGGCCGTCGACAAACTTTCGGACAACAGATTCCCGGTCCAGAAGGTTGCGATTGTCGGGGTCGATCTTCGAATGGTGGAGCAGGTTATTGGACGCATGTCCTGGGGTCGTGCTGCCGGAGGTGGGCTCCTGACGGGAGCTTGGTTCGGGCTTCTCCTTGGGCTCTTCGTGTCCTTCTTTGCAAAAGCGGAGGACTCGAATCCGACGACGCTGATCCTGCTCGGACTCGTCTACGGTGCCGGATTTGGAATCATCTTTGGATTGGTGTCCTACTGGATGACTGGCGGCAAGCGTGACTTCCTGTCCCGTAGTCAGATCCTGGCGCATCACTACGACGTTCATGTGACGACCGATGGTTTGGCCGAGGCTAGGAAGATCCTGGGTCTGACGGCAGCGTGGCCCCCGCCACTCGACGAAGGTCCCGCTGGCGGATCTAGCTGATCGAGATCTCTGCCCAGACGACCTTGCGCGTTCCCGTGACTTGAGCTCCCCAGCCTGTGGTCAGCGCGTCGATGAGCGGCATGCCACGGCCGGTTGACTCGTGGTCAGCTGCTTGACGCGGCTGTGGGATATCGGTGGTGTTCGCATCGCTGACCTCAAGGCGCAGGCGACCCTCAAGAACGCTCAGACGGAACTCCACGGGGTCGGCTCCGTATCGCACGGCATTTGTGATCAACTCACTCGCGACGAGCTGCATGTCATCGACTACAGCGTCCAACCCCCAGGCCTCCAGCTGGCGAACCATCGTTCGCCGGGCGGCACCCACAGATTCGGGCGTGCCGGGCACGGGTGAACGCAACTCCATGCCCTCGGTATACCCGAGCCTGCCGTTGGGAAACTCGATTGAGCGACCAGTGGTGGATGCCACATCGGCGAGGAATCCCTCTAAGCCCGCCGAACACATCTCTGGCTGTTCGGCATTCGGGGAGTGCGCGGCATTGGGCCAACGCAACCGGCGGGCACCGAGCCGGTATGCCATCTGTTCTTGCTGGTCCGGTGGCCAGCGATCATCATTCGCGCCATACGCCACAAGTGTCGGAAGCCCGGCCGTTGCGGCGAGATCGGCGAGGACGTCGACGGCATCCTCTATCTCAATCAAGATCTCAGCCTTGGCCGACAGTGCGTGGGGATTGTTCGAGGTGAACCGATGCTTCAAGAACTCGTGAACCTCGGCGTTCGGCGGTCGCCAACCATTCGCTCGATCCGCTGCCTCCTTTTGTTCCCAGATTTCGTGGAGGGAGGTGTGGGGCAACAGTGAGACGAGTTGCGCCGCGACGATTTGCAGGTCGCCGGGAACTGCGGCCGGACCGCTGGCAAGCAGTGTCAGTGAACTGAACAAGGGTTCGCTTGCGGCGGCCATCTGCTCGCCGAGTTGTCGGACAGCCGTGGCGCGAGCGACCAGACCGCCAAACGAATGACCCAGCAGGTGCAGCGGCCGTTCGGTTTCGGCAACCAGGGAACCAGCCACAGCGAGCGCATCGGCGACGAAGTCGTCCATCTCGTAGCCTTCGGATCCATTAGGTCCCGGTGACTCGAATTGCCCTCGTTGGTCGTAGCTCGCGACCGTGTAGCCCAATGCACGCAGGTAGGGAATGAGGGCGATGAAGTCCTCTTTGCTTCCGGTGAAACCGGGGATCAACAGAATCGTCCCGCGAGACTCGCTGTCGGGATAGGCGATCAGGCCAGAAAGGTGTGCGTGGCCGCCAACAAAATCAGTTCGTTGCACGCCACGCGGCAGGGTAACGAAGGGCGGCGTACTCATGCGCTGCACAATAGAGGTCCGAAGCATCTCTACTCACGTTCGGAACTGCGCTGTGACTCGCACAATTGCTGTAGCCAATCAAAAAGGTGGCGTCGCCAAGACGACAACGGTGGCGTCTTTGGGTGCTGCCTGGGCTGAGATGGGCAAGAAGGTTCTGCTTGTCGATCTAGATCCACAGTCTTGCCTGACGTTTTCGCTGGGACTTGACCCGGAGGCTCTTGAGTTTTCGGTCCATGACGTGTTGTTGGGTCGCATAGACGCACGGTTGGCAATCGTTCCGACGGAGGACGGTCCCGACCTGTTGCCGTCAACAATCGATCTCGCCGGTACCGAGGCGCATCTCCTGACGAAGACGGGCCGCGAATATGCACTTCGGTCGGCCCTCGATGACGTCGCTGACGACTACGACGTCATTGTGTTGGACTGCTCTCCCTCGCTGGGAGTCCTGACGATCAACGCGCTCACTGCCGCTGATGAGGTCTTGATTCCACTGCAGTGCGAGACGCTGTCTCACCGAGGCGTGCGGCAACTTCTGGACACCGTCGCCGACGTTCAACGCCTCTGCAACCGCGGATTGACGATCAGGGGAGTGCTACCCACGATGTTCGACTCCCGCACAAATCTCGCGAAGGCAGTCCTTGCAGACGTCACAGATCGTTATCAGTTGCCGGTCCTTGACCCACCCATTGCGAAATCTGTTCGCTTCGCGGAGGCACCGGCCGCGGGCCGCTCGGTGTTGGCGACTGCGAACAGTTCGCGAGGCGCACAGGCGTACCGACAGATTGCCAAGAAGTTGATGAAGGACGTGGTCGCATGACCGCCGACGGTTCAGCCGCAAAGAAGTCAACCCAGGGCACGAGTTTCGATCGAATCAAACCGGCCAACACCGCGCCGCCGAAGTCTGGCCCTGTGGTTGATGCCCGCGTGGACGATGTCCAAGGCAAGCGCGCTTTGTTCAGCGGCGCCGACCAACCCCCGGCGATCGGATCTGTCGCCCTGGATTGCACCCGCTGTGATCGACGTTCGGTCGTCAGCTACGTCCGTCTGCTTAAGCTGATGACAACTGGATTCTTCGTCCCAATGCCGATCATCGGGCAACGCGCTTGGGTGAAGTGCCCGGCCTGTCAACATCACGCCTGGGCAAACGTCAGCCGCGACTAGCCTGTTCGTTCCAGCTCACGACCTGACTTACTCGGAACTGGTAGCGCCGCCGCTCGGTTGCGCCTTTTCCGTCTGACCACCACGAGTACGGCGTCGATTGCGATTGCGTGACCGCCCCGCACCTGACTTCTCGGACTTCGTGCCATCGTCGGTGGACTCCGGTTTCGACTTCGGCGAGTCTGACCGCCCAGACGAGCGGGCGCTGGAACTCTTGCCGCTGCCCTTATTCCGGCCTGAGTCGCGTCCGCCACTGCGGCTTCCGCTTGATGCGCGCTTGCCTGCTGATGCGCCGGTCTCGCCGAGGTCCTCGATCTGCTCTGCCGCCAACCCCGCGCGAGTGCGATCCGCGCGCGGAAGTTTGCCCGTGACGGTCTTGGGAATGCCAAGGCCGGTGTACACATGATCGGACGTGGAGTAGGTCTCTACTGGTTCAGCGAATGCCAGTCCGAGCGCCTTGTTGATTAGGGTCCAGCGCGGGACGTCATCCCAGTCGACGAGGGTGACAGCAACGCCCGAAGCGCCCGCGCGTCCGGTACGACCGATCCGGTGCAGGTACGTCTTCTCGTCTTCTGGACACGCGTAGTTCATGACGTGAGTGACGCCTTCGACGTCGATGCCTCGGGCAGCGACGTCGGTTGCCACCAGGACGTCGATCTTCCCGCTGCGGAAAGCGCGAAGTGCCTGCTCGCGAGCGCCTTGGCCAAGATCGCCGTGTACTGCACCGACTGCGAACCCGCGATCGGCAAGATCGTCGCTCAGTTTCTGTGCCGTGCGCTTCGTGCGGCAGAAGATAATCGCCAGACCGCGACCGTCCGCTTGCAGAACGCGCGCCACGATCTCTGGCTTGTCCATCGCGTGCGCACGCCACACATGCTGCTCGATGGCGTCCACAGTGATGTTGTCGTCGTTGGGGTCGCTGGCGCGGATGTGCGTGGGACTCGTCATGTACCGACGTGCGAGGTTAACGATTTGGCCGGGCATGGTCGCGGAGAAGAGCAGCGTCTGGCGGGCGCTTGGCAGCATCGCCACGATTGCCTCAACGTCGGGCAGGAAGCCCATATCGAGCATTTCGTCGGCCTCGTCGAGCAC
>DMNR01000283.1:0-849 GCA_003452655.1 Actinomycetota bacterium
TCACATTGGGGCGTTGCCCTATTTGCTTCGGGAACGTGGAGATATTCCAGTCTTTGGATCAAAGCTGACTCTCGGGCTCGTCGCGGCGAAGCTTCGGGAACATCGCATTAAGGCTGATCTTCGTGAGGTGGCCGAGGGTGACGACGTCCAGCTCGGCGATTTCAACGTCGAGTTCGTGGCAGTCAATCACTCCATTCCTGATGCGCTCGCGGTGGCAATCACGACTTCGGCCGGGACTGTCTTGCATACCGGCGATTTCAAAATGGACCAGCTGCCCCTTGACGGCAGGATCACCGATCTCAACGCGTTCGCACGCCTGGGTGACGATGGCGTCGATCTGTTCCTCGTGGATTCGACGAATGCCGAAGTTAATGGATTCGTGACGAGCGAACAGAACATCGCCCCCGTGCTCGATGAGGTTTTTGCCCGAGCTCCGGGTCGGCTTGTGGTGGCGTGCTTCGCGTCTCATATTCACCGAGTTCAGCAAGTCATCAACGCGGCCGTCACCCACGGGCGCCGAGTTGCTTTTGTTGGTCGATCGATGGTCCGCACGATGAATGTTGCTCGCGATCTGGGATATCTGAAGGTGCCAGGCGGGCTCACCGTGACACTCGACCAACTCGAAGAACTCCCGGATGATGAGGTGGTGCTGATTTGCACCGGCTCGCAGGGGGAGCCGATGGCGGTCCTGGCAAGGATTGCGAACCGCGACCATAAGATTCGCGTACACGAGCAGGACACGGTTGTTCTTGCTTCGTCGGTGATTCCTGGCAACGAGAATTCAATCAATCGCGTGATCAATGGCCTATCTCGCTGGGGGGTAACCGTCGTGCACACCGGTAACGCTCT
>DMNR01000283.1:1073-1539 GCA_003452655.1 Actinomycetota bacterium
GACCTGGCGGTGAAGTCCGGTGTAGACCCTGATCATGTGATCGTCGCCGAGGACGGAACAGTGGTCGACTTAGTGGATGGATCGATCGCAGTCGTCGGCCGCGTGCCCTGCGGGCTGGTATTCGTTGACGGTTCCAGTGTGGGCGACCTGTCCGAGGGCATGCTCAAGGATCGCAGGATTCTCAGCGAAGAGGGATTCGTCTCCGTCTTCGTGGCGGTTGACGTTGTGGACGGCAAAGTTGTTGCCGGTCCGGAGGTCCAAGCGCGCGGATTCGCTGAGGGTGCGCACGTGTTTGACGACGTGATTCCCAAGGTTTCGGCCCGGATCGAACAGGCCCTCGCAGATGGCGTTACCGATACTTATCAATTGCAGCAACTTGTCCGTCGAACGGTCGGGAAATGGGTCAATGAGCAGCATCGGCGCCGTCCGATGATTGTTCCAGTCGTCGTCGAAGCCTAATTTCCCT
>DMNR01000283.1:1571-5086 GCA_003452655.1 Actinomycetota bacterium
CATGGGGACTAGAACGCCCACTTCATCTCGGTCGAGGGGCTCATCATCCAAGGCAGGTACGCGTAGATCGTCGCGCCCTGCCTCAAGCCGAAGCAGTGGCTCTTCTCGCAGTGGGTCGTCGCGTCAGCCCGCACGTGGCGGCGCGAGGACAGCGACTCGACCCCCGCGGCGGGGCCCGTTCATGGCAATGTTGGTCGCCTTGGGGAAGTCCTTGCGGGCAATGTGGATGGCTGTCGCGCGGGCACTCGGTTCCCTCGTTCGTGCAATCGGTGGCACCGGCAAAGGTGTCGAGCCTTCGATGCGACGTGACGGAATCGGGCTGGGGCTCGTCGTTGCTGCAGTCGTGGTGTCTGCGGTCGCCTGGTTCGGTCTGAGCGGACCGGTCGGAGCAATCGTCAACGTTGGCTTGACTGGGCTCATCGGTGGCCTGGTGATGATCGTGCCGTTCATCTTGGTCTGGCTGTCCTGGCGAACACTCCGGTATCCCGGTGAACGTATGCCGCGTTCGGTGTTGTGGGGCTGGATCATCACGGGTCTCTCGGTCTGCGCCCTGTGGCAATGCCTATCAGGTGCTCCCGTTCCCAGTGACGGTGCAAACGCGATGCGAGCGGCAGGTGGTTGGGTCGGATGGATTCTGACCGCGCCGCTGGTAGCGGCACTCGGTGCGTTGCTCACCGGGATGGTGGCTTTGGTCGTCCTCGGGCTTGGCGTTCTCATGGTTATGCAGATCCCGCCGATGGAATTTGTCGGGCGGGTTCGCGAATACCTCACACCCACGGACTCTGCCGACGCGGACGGCGACGCCGACGTCGATCCGACGGCCGACACCACGGTGTTGAAGCCAACGAAGGCAGCTCGCGCAGCCAACCAAACCGCGACGCCGAAGGCCGAGAAGAAGCCAAAGACTTCCCGAACCGCTGGGCTGGCATCCAAACTCGGATTCGGAAAGCAAACACCAACCCATGAGGCGATCGACCTGGTTGGAAACGAGCCGTTCGCGTCCGTAGTCGCAGCTGATGTCTCACTCGTTGATGCGTCTAGCGTGGACACCGAAACACGCACGGATCTTGAAGCGGTGCCGGCGACGGCAACCGCACATCTACCCAAACCCAAACCAGAGCAGCTCGCGCTGGCCGGCGACGTGATGTACCAGTTGCCAGGAGCCATGAAGCTGAAAGCTGGAGCGGCGCCAAAGGCCGCGACCAAGGCCAACGATCGTGTGGTCGAGGCGTTGACAAGTGTCCTTGACCAATTTGAGATCGATGCCCGCGTCACCGGCTTCACCCGTGGACCAACCGTGACCCGTTACGAAGTCGAGCTGGGCCAGGGGGTCAAGGTCGAGCGGGTTACTGCGCTTAGCAAGAACATTTCCTATGCCGTTGCCAGCGCCGATGTGCGGATTCTGTCGCCGATTCCTGGAAGGTCAGCGATCGGCATCGAGATCCCGAATTCCGACCGCGAACTCGTCAGCCTCGGCGACGTCATTCGTAGCACTGCGGCAACCTCGAGCCATCACCCGATGGTTGTTGGCCTCGGGAAAGATGTCGAGGGTGGCTTCGTCTGCGCGAACTTGGCGAAGATGCCCCATCTACTAGTTGCTGGAGCGACCGGCGCGGGAAAGTCAAGCTGCATCAACTCGATCATCACGTCGATTCTGGTTCGCGCGACCCCGGACGACGTTCGATTGATCTTGGTCGATCCCAAGCGCGTCGAGCTCACAATCTACGAAGGCGTGCCCCACCTGATTACGCCCATCATCACGAACCCGAAGAAGGCGGCGGATGCACTCGCCTGGGTCGTCAAAGAGATGGAACTTCGCTACAACGACCTATCGGACTTCGGGTTCCGTCATATTGACGATTTCAACAAGGCAGTGCGCTCAGGCAATGTGAAAGTGCCGCCGGGTGTGGATCGGCAACTCAAGCCATATCCCTACCTGCTGGTGGTCGTCGATGAGCTCGCCGACCTCATGATGGTTGCTCCCCGCGACGTCGAGGATGCCGTCGTCCGGATCACGCAGTTGGCACGAGCTGCCGGTATCCACCTGGTGCTCGCGACACAGCGTCCGAGTGTCGATGTGGTCACGGGCTTGATTAAGGCGAACGTTCCGAGTCGCCTGGCCTTCGCTACCTCAAGCCTTGCCGACAGTCGAGTGATTCTCGATCAGCCAGGTGCCGAGAAGCTGGTCGGGCAAGGTGACGGATTGTTCTTGCCGATGGGTATGAGTAAGCCGATTCGGGTGCAGGGCGCGTTTGTCTCCGAGGCTGAGATCCGATCGATTGTCGAGCACTGCAAGAAACAAATGGCGCCACAGTATCGAGACGAGGTTCTTGCCACGGCGACTACGCACCATGCAGTGCCAGAGGACATCGGCGATGATCTCGATCTACTTTTGCAGGCCGCCGAGCTTGTCGTCTCGACGCAATTTGGATCGACGTCAATGCTTCAGCGCAAGTTGAAGGTCGGTTTCGCGAAGGCGGGTCGCCTCATGGACTTGATGGAATCGCGTGGAATTGTCGGGCCATCGGAAGGTTCTAAGGCCCGCGATGTCTTGGTGAGTCCAGACGCACTGGCCGATGTGTTGTCGGACTTGCGTTCTTAGTCCAGGCTCCCGCCCACTGACCCACCATCTTGACCCAGGCGGTTCCCTCTTACGCTTGAGCGGTGTCGTCGGATGAGGTTGTGTCGGGTAATCGCGTAGCCCTAGTCACTCTGGGGTGTGCCCGCAACGATGTCGATTCCGATGAATTGGCTTCCCGGCTCGCCGCCGATGGCTGGCAACTAGTTGACGCTGCAGATGAAGCGGATGCGGTGATCGTGAACACCTGTGGCTTCGTAGAGGCCGCAAAGAAGGATTCCATCGATACGGTTCTGGACTTCGCGAATGACGAGCGCCCGGTGGTCGCTGTCGGTTGCCTCGCGCAGCGGTACGGTTCGGAACTCGCCGACGCGTTGCCCGAGGCGGATGCCGTACTGGGGTTCGACGAATATCCGGACATTAGTTCGCGACTGCGCGCAGTTGTCGCCGGTGAGACCATTGCGTCGCATTCGCCGAGCGACCGTCGCAAGCTTCTGCCGATTAGCCCGGTCGAGCGACCACAAGCATCCCCGGCGCTGCCAGGGCACGGGGCAAGAACTCGGCTGCATACCGGTCCAGTGGAATCGCTCAAGATCGCCTCGGGGTGCGATCGCCGCTGTTCCTTCTGCGCGATCCCCAGCTTCCGCGGTTCATTTGTGTCTCGCCGACCAACCGATGTGATCGATGAAGCGCGGAGCCTGATTGACCAGGGTGTTCGAGAGCTGAATCTGGTCAGCGAAAATTCCACGTCGTACGGCAAGGATCTAGGCGACTTGCGGCTGCTTGAATCGTTGCTTCCGGAGCTCGGCTCGCTGCACCCGGATCTGCGTGTGCGCCTTGCCTACTTGCAGCCTGCGGAAATGCGCCCGGACCTCGTGTCGATCATTGCGCGCACTCCGGGCATTGCGCCTTATTTCGATCTTTCGTTCCAACACGC
>DMNR01000157.1:0-5555 GCA_003452655.1 Actinomycetota bacterium
ATCGTCCCGCGGACACGGGCAGCTGTGGCAGTCATCGGACCTCCCCCGGGATAGCCGGCAATGACGGTGTCAGCACCACGATCCACTGGGCCGGACATGGTCAAGGCAGGAGCACGCAGCCCCGGAACCTCCAAGATCGCGACATCGACTCGAGGGTCGAAGTAGACGGTGGTCGCCCGGAACGACCCCACGTCGGGAACCTCCACCCGCGGTGATCGCACTCCGGCAACAACGTGTGCGTTCGTCAAGACGCGAGCCGGGGCGATAACGAATCCACTACCAGTGAATCCCGATCCACACGATGGCGCAGACCCCTGGATCCGAACGACCGAATTCAGCGATCGCTGAACCGCCTTGTTCTTGACGACAGCGGCAGTCGGAGGATCAACGGGTGCAGGAGGTAGCACTCCGAAACCGTCGAATAACTGAGGGAGGCCCGAGGTATCAACGAGGTTCCGCAGATTCGTCACCATGTCGCGGGCTTGACTCGGCACGACCGTGTCGAGGGTGGAAAGCACCGACGACGAACGGACCTGCGACGACACAGTTGAACCCGGCAACGCTGTTGCCGTCGCAGCCAAGATCCAACCGATTACAGCGATCGCCAGAATGTTGAGTGCTGCCCCGCCAATGTTGTCGACGACGCGGGCCGGCTCCCACGTAATCCGGTCGTGCAATTTGCGACCAATGATCGATGTGCCGAGTTGCCCAGCGATCGCACAACCCACCACCAACGCTGCGGTGATTGCCAGGCCGAGCATTCCTTCGATCCGCCATTGGCCAAGAATCAACGGGGCGATGAATACGCCGATCAGACCGCCACCAAGGAAGCCGATGAACGACAACAGACCGGATACGAAACCGTTCCGCCAGCCGGACCAAGCGAAGAGAACGACCGCAGCAAGTACAACGATGTCGACGATGTTCACGGTCACCTCCTCGCCGCTCGGACCGCTTGCGTGATGTCTTACTAGTGTCGCCTATGACTCCCACCGCTGACGACGTGGAACGACGTGAATCTACGAATCCGGCGAAGCCCGCCACCCGTCGTCGAACGGAACCACTCGGGCGCCATCCTCCCAGGGCAAGGCCCAACCCGCCATGTCCAATAGCCGGTCAAGTAACAACCCGGTGAATCCCCAGACAAGCATTCCGTTGACTTCGAAGCCCGACCCAACGTAGCCAGAGGGATGCGAGACCTTGACACGGTTGGCTGGATTCACTAGCTCCGCGATTGCGACGCGGTGAACATCGGCAACCTCTGCGGGATCCGCTGCCGCGATTGGTGAGGTCTCGCGCCACCAGCCGAGGACGGGGGTGACCACGAAGCCCGATGGCGGCAGCCACATCTGCGGTAACGCCGCGACGGGGATCACTCCGGCCGGATCTAGGCCAGTCTCCTCCTGCGCCTCACGCAATGCCGTTGAGATCGGTCCGGAGTCACCGGGATCCTCCGCACCTCCGGGGAACGCAGGTTGGCCCGCGTGAGATCGCATGTCCGCAGCGCGTTCGATGAGCAGGACGTCGGGGCCGAGATCGCCGAGATCAGCGCCATCGGCGAAGAGAACAAGCACTGCCGAGTGCCGAACCTGCTCGTCGGCGGGTGCCCGGAAACGAACCAATTCCTCTGGCGAGGCCGTCAGCAGTCCAGCGATCAGCGGCTCGTACCAAGTGGGCAGATCGGCGGGTTCGATGAATATTTCGACCTCTGCGCTCTCGTCTGCGCTCATCACACCTTCACCTGCAGATACTTGTTGATCAGTTCAGCCAGTTCCGCCTCTGAGGAAACCACACTCGCCCGGCCCGCGATAGATCCATCCGCACGAACGAACACCGTGGTCGGTACACCGACAACTCGCAGGCCCGCGCGAACCTCGGAGTTGGGGTCCTGCACGGACGGAAACGTCATCTTCGTCTGAGCAGCCATTGCAAGTGCGGCCGCGCGATCATCCGCCAAGTCAATGCCAAGGAACCGAACCTGGTTGGAATGAGCGCGGTAGAACTCGCCCATCAGCGGCAACTCGGCCTTGCACGGTCCGCACCATGATGCCCACACGTTGACCACCAGCGGCATGCCCCGGACCCCGGCCAGGCGAACCGGGTTCCCCCGACCCAGACATGGCAACGTCAGATCAGGAAGGCCATCCGCGCGGGCGGGTACTGACGGATCTGAGGCGGGACATTCGTCGAGGCGAGCGGCTTGGATCTGCTCAGTCGAAGCCCCTTCTGTCGAACCAGGCTGGATCGAACCCGACGGCGTCGGAATAGCTGAGCCCGCAGGGTTGCTTCCGTCCTGAGAGGCGCAACCCGCGAGGACTAGGCAGGCCGCAGCAGCGGTCACGGACCACCGCCGAAGAGCCATCCCTCCCGTCAGCATGTCAGGCCACGCCGGTCTTGATCATCTTTGCCGCGACCTTGGGATCGGTCGGCCCCTCGCCGTACGACGGGCACCACTTTGCGACCGTGCAGGCTCCACACGCGGGACGTCGCGCGAAGCAACAACGACGCCCGTGGAAGATCAACTCGTGCGACAGCATGGTCCAGTCCTTGCGGGGGAACAGGGAGCCGACTTCAACCTCGACCTTCTCCGGGTCGATCTGGTCCGTCCAACCGAACCGCCGCGACAGCCTGCCAAAGTGGGTGTCGACGGTTATTCCTGGTACGTCAAACGCGTTGCCCAGCACGACATTTGCGGTCTTGCGCCCGACCCCAGGAAGGGTCACGAGGTCTTTCATCCGCCGTGGGACTTCGCCGCCATACCGCTCACAGATCGCGTTCGCCATCCCCAACAGGGAGTTCGCCTTCGCGCGGAAGAATCCCGTCGATTGGATCATCGTCTCGAGCTCGGCGCGATCGGCAGCAGCTAGCGATGCGGCATCGGGATACTTCGCAAACAGCGCTGGGGTCACGAGGTTCACGCGAACGTCAGTGCACTGTGCGGACAGGATCGTCGCGATTACCAACTGCAGCGGGTTGTCGAAATTCAGTTCACAATGTGCGTCGGGGTAAGTGAGCGCAAGTTCGCGGCCGATTCGACGGGCCCTGCGCACCAACGCAGTCCGGGTCTCACCCGTCGGAGTCGCCGCCGTCTGCGCCTGTTCAGCAGCATCGGGCTTCCCTCCGCCTGAGGTGGTGGGCCGAATAGGTCTGGTGGACACCCGATTAGCGTACGTGCCGCCCGAAAGGGTGAGTCGCACGTTCAAGTATTTTCCCCACGGACCGATGCCTAATGCGAAGGAAACCGACCCCACCAACTGGTGGGCCAGGCCCATGTCAGCGCCTACGTCGATGGGATTGGTTATGTCTGAGCAGAGTGGTTCAGCGACAGTTGGCTCCGGATCAGTACCGGAGCAGGTCGCGGCATCACGCTCGGAATTCGCCCAGCCATTTGCCGACCTCGACGTCACGAACATGACCCTCGATCAACTCCGACAGATGCGCAAGATCCTGACAGAGCGCGAGAGTCAGATCTCTTACTGGCGGCGCATCATCCAGGCTCGACTGGATCTCCTGCGAGACGGCGCCCTCAAACGCGGGGCAACCATTGAGGGCCTTCAGCGCATTCTGAGCCAACGGATGGGTGTGAACAACCGCAAGGGGATCCTCAGCGTCATGCCGGAAGAGGACCAGCCAATGGCTGGGTTGGACCACTTGTGGCACCGAGGCATCAACAGCCAGGATGACGAGGAACTTGAGCGTGACCTCATCGCTGCCGAACGCCAACTCTCAAGTATCCGCAGCGAACTCCACGGGATGATCGACGCTGCCACTGGGGAGCTTGTTGCCCGCTATCGCGAGGATCCGCTGCTGGCATTGACCGCGTTGCCAACAAGGGTGCAACGCCCGTCGCCGCTGTAAGAATTATCCGCGTGAGAATGCGGGAATCCGCCCGTTTCCAAGGGTTTGTGTTGACGACAAGGTGCGAGGCGCGGCCGAAGTACGCCACAATGACATCAATCCGTATGCAAGATGACCAAGCGAAGGAAATCGCGTGGACGACGTACTAAGCCGTGCTCCGATGTTTGCCGCCCTCGATCCCGAGGCAGCCGCCGCTTTGCGGTCGTCGATGGACACCGTCAACCTGAACAAGGGCCAAGTTCTGTTCAACGAGGGCGAACGCGGTGAGCGGCTCTACATCATCACCGACGGCAAGATGAAGCTTGGCCATACGTCCTCTGACGGACGTGAGAGCTTGCTCGCCGTGCTTGGTCCAGGTGAGTTGCTCGGAGAGCTATCGCTCTTTGACCCAGGGCCACGCACCGCAACGGCGACCGCCCTGACGGAAACCTCATTGATGGGCCTTGGGCACAACGCGTTGCGTCCGTGGTTGACCGGTCGCCCTGAGGTCGCCGAGGCTCTACTTCAGGCCCTAGCCCTGCGCTTGCGACGGACCAACGAACAGATGGCCGACCTTGTGTTTTCCGATGTTCCCGGCCGAGTCGCAAAGACCCTGCTCGAGCTTGGCGAGAAGTTCGGTCGGCCGTTGCCTGATGGAATTCATGTCACGCACGACATGACGCAAGAGGAACTTGCGCAGTTGGTTGGCGCATCACGCGAGACCGTGAACAAGGCCCTCGCTGACTTCGCGGCACGAGGATGGATCCGTCTGGAGTCGCGTTCGGTCATCCTGATCGATCCCGAACGGCTCGACCGGCGCTCCAAGTAGCTGCAGCGCTACTACCCGTGGGTTGCCAAGTACTCCAGCTGCGCCCGCACACTCAATAACGCCAACGGCCACACCGACTTCGGTACGTCTGCATAGACGGTCTCGACGACGCGTTGAGCGAGGTCCTGAATCGGTAAGCCGTGGCTGCCGAGTTCAGTAACGACCGCTCGTACCTGCTCAAGGCGTTCCTGCCGATGGGCGAGGTAGTAGTCAATGACAGCGCCCGGCTGATCGAGCGTGGGTCCATGCCCCGGCAAGATCCTGCTGAGGTCCGATTCGTGAACTAGTTCCCGCAGACGATGCAACGAATCGAGGTACTCGACAAGAGTGCCATCCGGGTATGCAACAACGGTCGTTCCTCGACCCAACACGGTGTCGCCAGTCAGCAGTGATCCATCCTGCGGGAGGTGGAACGACAACGAATCCGATGAATGCCCCGGCGTCGCCACAACGTGGATCTCAATGCCCGAGAGCTCGAGAACCTCTCCGCCCGTGAGCCCCTCACTGCCGTACTGGTGAGCAGGGTCAAGCGCCTGCACTTCACAACCCGCTGCCTCGGCAAACATCCGGGCTCCGGCACTGTGATCAAGGTGGCCATGTGTGAGCAGAATACGTTCAATCCGAGCCCCTCGCGCCTGAACTTCAGTGGCGACCATCTGCCAGTGAGCCACATCGTTGGGACCCGGATCGATGACGCTGAGCCCTGTCGACCCAGGAGCGCCGATCAACCACGTGTTGGTGCCGTCCAGAGTCTGGGGTCCGGCGTTTGGCGCGAGCACACACGTGGCGTGGGCAGTGATCTCGCCGCCGAACCACTCACCAGCGAACCCAGGCGGGCCGATCATCCCGGTCATGAGGCGGTTCCGCAGCAATCTGCAAGCATTCGGTG
>DMNR01000157.1:5568-15269 GCA_003452655.1 Actinomycetota bacterium
TCAATGATCGGGCTTGGCATCAGCGGGACGATGGTGCGCGACGCGAGTTCGTCAATGGCCTCTTGTGCGCTCGCACCTACCCCTGCGAGTGCGGCGAAGTCGGCGAGCGTGGCAACGGTGGGCGGGAGCATCAGCATGTTCCCGGCGGCCGATTCAGCGAGCGCATCAGCCGGACGTAACCATCGATCAGCATCAGACTCACCGGAGTTCTCGCGCACGTGGTGGCCTTCACTCACAACCGATGCGTAGAAGCGAGTGTCAAAACGGCGGTCCTCGACTGCCGGAGTCACCCAGTGTCCGACGTATCCCAGCTGCACAGGGTCGCCGAGGTCGTGACTGGTTTCCTCAAGGGTCTCGCGTACGGCGGCGATCCGGCTAGCCAAGGTGTCCTCGCCAGGACTGTCTGCCGGACGAACAGCGAAAGGCAGGGACGCGAATTCACTGTCAGCCGCAACAAGCGCAGACGCGCGATCAACGTCGCCTGGTTCGACAGCACCCCCCGGGAACACATGCATCCCGGCAGCGAACGCCATGGTTCTGACACGACGCTGCAGGTAGACATGCAGACCGTCCGGCAAGTCCCGCACCATGATCACCGTCGCGGCATCGCGTACCGGCGATGCGGTCCAGGAGTCGTCACCGGCCGCCTGTGCAGCAGCTTGTGCCCGCGCTCGTTCAGCGAGTTTCGCGGGCATCTTCAGGCGGGACGGTTCACCCATCTGCGCTCGCAACTTCGACAATGAGTTCGATCTCCACAGGCGCGTTCAATGGCAGGCTGGCGACGCCGACAGCTGACCGTGCGTGCGCACCGCCTGCGCCCCAGACAGCGCCGAGCAGTTCAGATGCACCATTGACCACTTGCGGGTGAGCGGCAAACCCTGGGACCGCGGCCACGAACCCGGTGAGCTTGACGATTCGAACGATCTGGTCGAGGTCGTCAAGAACCGTTCCAACGGCGGCGATGGCATTCAAGGCGGCAATGGCCGCGCACTCACGTGCGGTGTCAAGATCGACAAGCGCCGCATCGATGACCCATCCGTCAACGACACCGTCCTCAGAATCCCCACTGACCAGGCCCGTTGCGTGAAGCTTTCCCTCAACAAGGGGCAGTTGACCCGAGGTGAAGATGAGATTCCCGGTTCGTGTTGCAGGGACGTACGAGGCCAGCGGTGTGGCGGGTGTCGGCAGCGGTCGCCCAAGTTGAAGCAGGCGCTGCTCAACCGTGGAGTTCGTCACGACAAGCGCCTAGCTGCGCGGACGCTTGAAGTAGGCGACCAAGTTCTCCGGGGTCGGGCCGGGAACGATCTGCACAAGCTCCCAGCCGTCTTGGCCGAAGTTGTCGAGGATCGCCTTCGTGTTGTGAATGAGCAGCGGGGCGGTGAGGTATTCCCAGGTCGTCATGCGTGAACTTTAGGCCCGCCGCGTGAATGACCGTGCTCGCAGCCCTCTCTACCGGGCGCGCAGACAGATACGCTGAGGAACTGTGTCCACACCTTCGACCGCTGGCCGTCCCGTGACGGGCAAGCCGCGCGGAGGTGATTGGCCGAAGGTGCGCCTGCACGTGGTCTCCGGAAAGGGCGGAACCGGAAAGACGACGGTCGCCGCAGCGCTCGCGCTCGCGCTGGCCTCCGGAGGCGGGCGAGTGCTGCTCATGGAGGTGGAAGGACGCCAAGGGATCGCCCAACTCTTCGACACCCCGCCGCTGCCGTACGAGGAACGTCTCGTCGCAGTCGCCCCTGATGGTGGCGAGGTATTCGCGCTGGCGGTCGATCCCGAAGCGGCGCTGCTGGAGTACCTCGAGATGTTCTACAACATGCGCCGCGCTGGTACCGCTCTGCGCAAACTGGGAGCCGTGGACTTCGCAACGACAATCGCCCCCGGTGTGCGTGACGTACTGCTCACAGGCAAGGCCATCGAAGCGGTCAAACGCGGCGAGCGAGCGGGTAAGCCGACCTACGACGCCATCGTGATGGACGCACCGCCCACCGGTCGAATCACGCGGTTCCTCAACGTCACCAGCGAGGTCGGCGGCCTGGCGAAGGTCGGGCCGATCAAGTCGCAATCAGACTCCGTCATGGCTGTCATCCGCTCGCCGCGCACCGCAGTTCACTTGGTCACGCTGCTTGAGGAGATGCCGGTCCAGGAGACGCTCGACGGTATCGAGGAGCTGCGCGAGAGCCAGTTGCCCGTTGGTGCCGTGATCGTGAACATGGAACGCGGGCCGCGGCTGACCCCCGAGGGCTTGCGCGACGCCCTCGACGGAACGCTCGATGTCGACGAAGTCAAAGCGGGTGTCGTAGCTGCCGAGTTGCCGCGCAAGCTCAACGTCAACACCGTCACCAAGACGTTGATCGCCGAAGCCGCTGAGCATGCCGAACGCGTCGAACTCGAACAGACCGAACGCGAGCGCCTGGATGCCGCGGAGCGCCCCATTTATGAACTCCCCGAGATGAGCGGCGGAATCGATCTCGGCGCGCTCTATGCAATGGCGAGGATGCTGCGAGAGCAAGGGGTGGCGTGATGGCCGATCCCACGCCGCTGGCCGCACTTCCTGAATCCACTCCGGTGCTGGATATCGATGGGCTGATCGACGACCCAGGCGTCAAGGTCATCGTGTGCTGCGGGTCCGGTGGTGTCGGAAAGACCACGACAGCCGCGTCGCTTGGGCTTCGAGCGGCAGAACGCGGGCGCAAGGTCTGCGTCATGACAATCGATCCAGCGCGCCGACTCGCCCAGTCGATGGGGTTGAGCCAGCTCGACAACACACCGCGTTCGGTCGCCGGGGTCGACGATGCGAACGGCGGTTCGCTCGACGCAATGATGCTCGATATGAAGCGAACCTTCGATGAGATCGTCGAGTCCCACTCGGACCCGGGCCGCGCACAGGCGATCCTCGAGAACCCCTTTTACCAAGCACTTTCCACCTCATTCGCCGGGACGCAGGAATACATGGCGATGGAGAAACTCGGTCAGCTTCGATCGGCCGCAGAGACAACCGGTGAATGGGACTTGATCATCGTCGACACTCCGCCTTCGCGGTCGGCGCTGGATTTCTTGGATGCCCCCAAGCGACTCGGATCGTTTCTCGATGGCCGACTCATGAAGCTACTCAGCGCTCCTGCCCGCGGTGCCGGGAAGTTCGGCGCCAAAGTTGTGGGTGCGAGTCTCAGCGTCGTCACTGGAACTTTGACAAAAGTGATCGGAGCGCAGGTTCTGAAGGACTTGCAGGGATTCGTCTCCTCGTTCGATGCCTTATTCGGCGGGTTCCGTCAACGGGCAGAGGCGACGTACGCGCAACTGCAGGCGCCCGACACCCGATTCTTGGTGGTTGCCGCTCCCGAGCGTGACGCGCTGCGCGAGGCGTCGTACTTCGTCGAACGCCTGGCGGGCGAGGACATGCCGCTGGCCGGACTGATCCTTAACCGAGTGCAGGAAGTCCCGTTGCCAAATCTGTCCGCCGAAACAGCACTCGCCGGCGCCGACCGCCTCGACGAAAACGGCGAGCATCCGCTGACTGCTGGGATGCTGCGCTTGCACGCCGATCGTGTTGCGAATGGTCAGCGGCAACGACGGTTGGCGCAACGGTTCAGCACAGCGCATCCGCGGGTTCCAGCGGCTGCCGCTCCGGCCCTTGCCGGTGATGTCCACGACCTTGATGGCCTCCGCGAGGTCGCTGCCGCCCTCGCCGACCAGTAGACCTTCCCCGCGACATGCGCAGATCCCCACGGTGTTGCCGTTTTTGAGGCCCATTGGGGGCCGAAAAGGGCAACACCGTGGGGATCTGCGTACGCGTGCGGAGGTTGGGGTCGCTAGGCGACAGAAGTGCGGGACCTCAGATCGACCTGCGGTGAACGCATATCCGCGACGACCTGCTGGGCAGGAATCGTCACGTAATCGGTGCGCGAGTGCTCAAGGCGCGCGGTTTCAAGCAACGTGCGCCAGGAGCGAACGTCGGGACGCCGACGAAGCAGCGCGCGCCGCTCGCGTTCGGTCATTCCACCCCACACACCGAACTCAATTTCATTATCCAGCGAATCGGCCAAGCATTCAGTGCGCACTGGACATCCAAAGCAGATCGCTTTGGCACGATTCTGTGCTGCTCCCTGAACGAAAAGGCGATCGGGATCAGTTCCCCGACACGCCGCTTGCGCAGGCCAGTCATTCATCCAATTCATGGTTACCCTTCACAGGCAGTACTTGGAAATTCTCGAACGTGATCGCACAGGGGAAGCGCGCTGTGCGCGTTGTGATGCGTCGTGTAACCGTACGTTCACCCTCTGCTCATCAAAAGGTCCGTTTGAGCCATTTTTCATAGTCCTTTAGAACTAATGGTGAATTTTGCCCGAATCTGTTTCCACCCAAATGGTCCATAACGAAACTTTCGCGCTTACCCTTGCGTCTCATGGGCGTGCCACCTTCCCCCGCGGGTCAAGACAGACTCCGGAATCTCCGCGAATTCGTGCTGATCAGTGCGCTCGCCGGTGCCATCGTCGCAGCAATGGCTCTCCCGTTCGTCGGCACCGCGGCATTCGCAACGCGCCAAGCCACGATGACGTTCGATTCCCTCCCCCAGGAACTCAAGACCGAACAGCTCCCACAGCGCACGTACATCGAGTCCGCCAACGGAACGAAGATCGCGACGCTCTACAGCGAGAACAGAATCGTTGTCCCGTTGAGCCAGATCTCGCCGCTGATCCAGAAGGCAGCGGTCGCAACCGAGGATGCACGGTTCTACGAGCACCACGGCGTTGACATGAAGGGTTCGGCCCGCGCGCTACTCGCAAACTCGCAAGCCGGTGACGTGCAGCAGGGAAGCTCCACGATCACGATGCAGTACGTCCGCAACCAGCTGATCACCAACGCGAAGACCAAAGAGCAGATCGAAGATGCTCGAGTGCGCACAATCGGGCGCAAGCTGCAAGAGATGCGCTATGCCTTGGCCATCGAGAAGAAGATGACCAAAGAGCAGATCCTCGAGGGCTACCTCAACGTGAGCTACTTCGGTGCTGGTGCGTACGGGGTAGAAGCGGCCGCACGCCGGTATTTCGACGTAAGCGCCTCGCAGGTGACTCTGCCTCAGGCAGCAACCCTCGCCGGGCTAGTCCAGCAACCAGTCGGGTACGACCCGACGGCTCACCCCAAGACAGGCCAACTTCGCCGCGACGTCGTCCTCGATCGAATGGCGCTGCAGGGTTACATCACCGCCGGCGAGGCTGCGTCCGCAAAGGCGATTCCGATCCAGAAGACCTTGAGGCCCAAGGAACTCGAGAACGGCTGCGCACAAAGCAAGTACCCGTTCTACTGCGACTTCATCATCAATCAGATCAAGAACGACTCGCGCTACGGCGCAACGATCCAGGACCGCGAGAACTTGATTAAGCGTGGCGGCCTGACCATCAAATCATCACTTGATCTCAAGGCGCAGGCCTCCGCTCAACAGGCCGTCGATCGCCGAGTCCCGCCCAAAGATCCGAGCAAGAAGGCCGCTGCGATCGCCATGGTGGAACCAGGCACCGGAAATGTCGTTGCGATGGCTCAGAACCGTCGCTGGGGAACCACCGGCACAGGCGTCACGACCTACAACTACGCCGTTGACGCCGCTGACGGCGGAACCATCGGCATGCAGGCCGGGTCTGTCTTCAAGGCCTTCACTCTCGCCGCAGCCTTCGAAAAGGGCATCAGCCCACGTGAGTACATCAATAGCCCACAGCGCAAAACATTCGCGCCAGGCGACTGGGGTTGCGGCGAGAGCTTCAACCAACCCAAGTACACGGTCAACAACTCGACCGGCGCCGGAACGTTCAACATGTGGAGCGGCGCGGCGATGTCGATCAACACGTTCTTCGTTGAACTTGAGCGCCAGGCGGGACTGTGTCGAACGGTTGACGTCGCAGAGCGCATGGGCGTGAAGCTTGGCAACGGCAAGCCCCTGCTTCGCTACCCCTCGTTCACCCTGGGGTCGATGGAAGTCTCGCCACTTTCAGTAGCGGGTGCCTACGCCACATTCGCCAACCACGGCATCTACTGCAAGCCACATGCAGTCGCCAGTATCTCGGACCTTGACGGAAAGACGCTGTATTCCGATTCCGGGAACTGCCGCCGGGCAGTCAGCCGCGAGGTTGCCGACGCAACCACGGCGATCCTGACGGGCGTCATCGATGGTTCTGGTTCACGTACTGGTAGGGACATGTCGCTGGGTCGCGATGCCGCCGGCAAGACCGGCACCACGGACTCCAACGCCGCCGTCTGGTTCGCTGGCTACACTCCTGATCTCGCCGCCGCCGTCTGGTCGGGTGATCCACGAGGTGGCTTCAAGCACCCGATGGATAACGTGACCATCGGTGGCCGCTACTACGACGAGGTCCACGGAAGTTCGATCCCCGGTCCAATCTGGCGCGATGCCATGGATGGCGCACTCAGCGATCGAGCGCCCAGTTTCGATCTCGAGGCCAAGTACAACCTCAAGCAAGCGCGTCGAGGTGGCTACAACGGCGGCGATGGCGGCGGCGATAATTACGGCGGCGGATACAACCGCTACTACGGTCGCTGAGCCACTCCAGATCTCAGACACTATTCACCAGACCCTGACGGCAACTAGATTGCCCACATGCGCGGATTGGTTCACAGCGGGCTCGTCGTCGCCCTGATGGCGGTGACAGCTTGTTCCAGCCAGGCCGAACCTCAACCCACACCGTCGGTCACCCAATCAACGACGCCACCGGCTTCCGCATCACCACCGACGGTCAAGCAAGCGCGAATCGTCGCAACCGGACTCAAGAGCCCGTGGGGGCTGGCATTCCTGCCCGATGGGTCGGCACTAGTGGCCCTGCGCGACTCTGGCGTCATCAAGCGGGTCGTCCCGAGTGCCGCTGGTTCGGCCCAGGTGACAACAGTCGGTGAAGTTCCCGGAGTGGACCACCAGTCTGGCGGTGAAAACGGACTACTCGGGATCGTCGTCGAACCCGGCCCAACCCCGAAGTCCGCGTACGTGTACTACTCGACCTCCACAGATAACCGGATCGCCTCAATGAGCTGGGACGGAACCCGTCTGGGCGCGCCACGCACGATCCTGCGCGGAATTCCGGCGGGACCCTTCCATGACGGTGGGCGTATGGTGTTCGGTCCTGACGGATACCTGTACGTGGGAACTGGCGATGCCCGCGACTCTGCCAGTGCTCAACGCCGCAGCAGCCTGGGTGGAAAGATTCTGCGCATCACCACCTCGGGTGCCGCCGCACCAGGCAACCCGTTCGGAGACTCGCCCGTATGGACCCTGGGTCATCGCAACATTCAGGGTCTGGCCTTCGACGCCCAGCAACGGCTCTGGGCCAGCGAATTCGGCGAGAAGGCACACGACGAACTCAATCTGATCACCAAAGGCGCCAACTACGGGTGGCCGAAGTACGAGGGCAAAGGAAGCGATCCTGCCTATGCGGACCCGTACGTCCAGTGGCCGACGGCAGAAGCGTCACCAAGTGGACTCGCCATCATCGGAGACTGGGCGTACATGGCGGCGTTGCGCGGGCAGCGCCTGTGGCAGGTCGGAATTGCCGAGCCGACGCCCGCCGGGCCCTACGACCTATTCGTCGGCACCTACGGTCGTCTGCGAACTCCGGCAGTTGCCCCGGATGGCTCGCTGTGGGTGACTACGAGCAATACCGATGGCCGCGCCACACCAAAAGCGGGTGACGACCGAATCGTGGCGTTCGCGGTGTCCTGATCGAGCGCCGCGGTGACGCTGCTCTGGCAGTCCGACCGCTATCCGATGTATCCGACCGCTAGGGGTTGAGCTGCTTCTTCACCTCGGCAGCGACCCGGCCGCCATCGGCCTTGCCAGCGACCTTGGGCTGAACGAGCTTCATCACCGATCCCATTCCTTGCGGCCCGACTGCTCCCGACTCAGCGATTGCCGCCGCGACGATCGTTGCGAGTTCGGCATCGTCGAGTTGCGCGGGAAGGTACCCGTCGAGCACCTCAAGTTCAGCCCGCTCTTTGTCGGCAAGGTCGGGGCGGCCAGCGTCGTCGTAGGCCGTTGCCGCCTCGCGTCGCTTCTTCGCCTCTTTCGTGAGCACCGTGATGACGTCCGCATCGGTGAGCTCCTTCGCAGCCTTGCCAGAGACCTCTTCATTTGTGATTGCGGTCAACGCCATACGCAATGTGCCTGAGCGCAACTGATCGCGACTCTTCATCGCGGCGGTCAGGTCAGTGTGCAGTTGGGTCTTCAAAGCTGAGTCGGCCATAGGTCTATCTAACCTGACGACGCGATGATTGGGCGCGCAGATTCGCGAACGTGCGACCATGGTGGCTATGTCCAGCAATAAATCGACCGCCGCGAAACGCTCGCTACAGGCACTCGGAGCCGTGGGCGCCGTCGGCGCAGGTGTGCTGGCGTACTCGATGGTCGAGGCCAAGTCGTACCGACTGCGTGACGTACAGGTCCCCGTCTTGGAGCCTGGTGCGGAACCGCTACGGGTGCTGCACCTGTCGGATCTGCACATGACACCCCGCCAAGCGGGAAAGGCTGAGTGGATCCAGCAGCTTGCGCAGTTGCAGCCGGACCTGGTGGTGGCGACCGGCGACTTCATGGCGCACCCTGACGCGGTGTATCCCATTACGGCTGCACTCGGACCACTCCTCGACGTTCCCGGCCTATTCGTCTTCGGCTCGAACGACTATTACGCACCGAAGATCGGCAATCCGTTCACCTACTTCGCGGGTCCGACGAACTTCGACCGCGGCGAACCAAATCTGCCCTGGCAGGAATTGCGGTCGGCCTTGTCTTCCGGTGGCTGGATTGACTTGTCCAACCGGCGCGACCACGTGAAAGTCAACGGTCGACTGATTGATGTTCGGGGAGTCGACGACCCCCACATCAACCGTGATCAGTACGAGCCGATCGCCGGACCATTCGACCCGACGGCCGACTTGGCGCTCGGCGTCGCCCACGCTCCATACCTGAGAGTGTTGGACGCGATGGCAGACGACGGCGCGCAGTTGATCATGGCTGGGCATACTCATGGCGGTCAGGTGTGCATCCCTGGCTACGGCGCGCTGGTCACGAACTGTGATCTCGACACCGCACGGGTCAAGGGGCTGAACCATCACAAGGATGCGTGGCTGCACGTATCGGCGGGACTCGGGACGAACCCGATAACTCCAGTGCGCCTGGCGTGCCCACCTGAGGCGACGCTGCTGACCTTAGTCGGCAGGGAATAAGTCACAGACCGCAGCGACACGGCGGCAGCGACGGCGGGTAGACTCCCGCAGGTTGCCTTAACCGGCACGTCGGGGTGTGGCGCAGCTTGGTAGCGCGCTTCGTTCNNTCGGGACGAAGAGGTCGTGGGTTCAAATCCCGCCACCCCGACCAAATGAAAAGAGTTCAGGGGCTTGTCCCCTGGGCTCTTTTTGTTTGCATGTGTTGTGGGATTTGTGAGGAGTTGCCCCAGTGGGGCAACGACGGTTCCCGCCACCCCGACCGCCACCCCGACCGTGCCACCCGGCCGCCCCATTAGCCCAACCGGGTGATACCTCGACCGTGGTCTAGTCACAGGATATCGCTTTGAGTAACAATATGAACACAAGGCGTCATGTTCCCCCAACGTGGACGCCGAAGGGTTTTCCCTTCTTGGCCAGCGCTTCCCCCAAGCAAAGCTGGCCAGCCGAAGTAGCCCGGCGCGCGGGACGCGCCGGGCTTTTCGCTT
>DMNR01000364.1:0-2965 GCA_003452655.1 Actinomycetota bacterium
GAGTTCGGCCCCATCATCACTGACGGCGGTGCATTCCTGTTCCCCTTGGTCTACATCACCGGCGATGTCCTATCTGAGGTCTACGGATTCCACGCAGCCCGCAAAGCGATCTTCGTCGGATTCGGGCTAGCAATACTGGCGGCCCTGACGTTCTGGATCGTTCAGATCTCCCCGCCCGCCGCGAGTTGGCCAAACCAGGAGGCCTTCGAATCCGTACTCGGATTTGTCCCCCGAATCGTGCTTGCCAGCATCTGCGGCTACCTCGTCGGACAACTCCTCAACGCATACGTGTTGGTTCGACTTAAGGAATGGACAAAAGAGAAGGCCCTTTGGTTGCGCCTCATCGGATCAACGGCCGTCGGCGAAGCTGCCGACACCGTCGTCTTTTGCACAATTGCTTTCTACGGGGTCATCACTGGTGGCGAATTCCTCAACTACGTCATCGTTGGCTATCTATACAAGGTTCTACTTGAGGTCGTACTGCTGCCTGTGACCTACCGGGTCATAGCCATTGTCAAGAAGCGCGAACCCACCTACGGCGAGAGTGAACCGACGGTCTCAGCAGTAGCGGCGAACTAGAAGCCGCAGCGCTAAAGCGCGCGCGAGCTACCGTAGTACTCCCCGAGGAATGCGTCCCTGAATTCGTAGAACGTGCCATCGTCAATACTGTCGCGAATCTGATCAACGAGCCGGACAATGAATCGCTCGTTGTGAATCGTCGCCAACGTGCTGGCCACCATTTCCTTTGCCCGGAAGAGGTGGTGCAGGTAGGCACGCGTGTAGTTCGCACATGTGTAGCAATCGCAGTTCGAATCGATCGGCGAGAAGTCGCGTCGGTTCTCTGTTCGAGTCACGTTGAACCTGCCATCAGGACGGTAGACCGCAGCGTTGCGACCTACTCGCGACGGCGTCACACAGTCGAACGTGTCCGCGCCATTCTCAATTGCAGTAAACAAGTCATCAGGTTCGCTTATGCCCAGCAGGTGCCTCGGCTTGTCTTTGGGCAGTTCTTCATTCACCCAGCGAACGATCGTGCCGAGGTTCTCCTTCTCCAGCGCACCGCCAATTCCAAAACCATCGAATTCGAGTTCGGCTAGGCCTCGCGCGGCACGTCGCCGTAGGTCTTCGTATTGCGCGCCTTGCACAACGCCCAGAAGCATCTGCCGTGTACTCTCGGGGTTCTCCCTAATCAAGCGCTGATGCTCATTTACGCATCGCACAGCCCAGGCCTGCGTTCGCTCCAACGACATCTCCTGGTACTTGCGGGTGTTCAGCAGAGTGGTGCATTCATCGAAGGCGAAGATGATGTCGGCACCGATCTGGTGCTGAACCCGCATAGAAATCTCGGGCGTGAAGCGGTGCATAGAACCGTCAAGGTGGGACTTGAAAGTCACGCCGTCGTCGTCAACGTGGGCGAGGCGTTCCTTTCCGTCGGCAATCACGTCGTCGGAGCGCACTGTTGTCGCGTCCATTGCCAGGACCTTCTTGAACCCTACGCCGAGCGACATGACTTGGAATCCGCCGCTGTCGGTGAAGGTTGGCCCCGGCCATGACATGAACTTCCCGACTCCGCCTGCGGCTTCAACAATGTCTGGCCCAGGTTGCAGATACAGGTGATACGCGTTCGCGAGCACGGCCTGGGCACCGAGGTCTGACATCGCTTCGGGAAGTACTGCCTTCACCGTTGCCTTGGTGCCTACCGGAATGAACGCAGGCGTATCGATGGTCCCGTGGGGCGTCTGAATCTGACCAACGCGGGCAAGCGGCGCCCGACCATCCGTGGATCGCACATGAGCAAAGTCACCGAGTTCGGTGAGGACCCTGAATCCGATGTCTGACACGGCCGCTATCTAACCAGTGAGTGCCTACCAGATCTTGACGCGTTCCTGCGGTTCCTTCCACATCCCGTCACCGGGGCCAACCTCAAAGGCGGAAATGAAATCATCATTGTTCACCAGTACCCCCAACACTCGGTACTCCGGCGGTGAATGTGGGTCGATCGCCAAGCGGCGAATCTCCTCCTGCTCCCTCGTCTTCGCGCGCCAGACCTGCGCCCATCCAGCGAAGAAGCGTTGCTCCCCGGTCATGCCGTCGATCACAGGTGCCTCGGTGCCGCCGAGCGAATGACGGTAGGCGCGCAAGGCCACAGCCAACCCCGACACATCAGCGATGTTCTCGCCGAGCGTCAGTTCACCGTTGAGGTTGTGCCCGGCGATCGGCTCGTACGCGGCGTACTGACCAGTTAGCGCCTTGGTGCGAGCTTCGAACGCCTCCAGGTCAGCGTCCGTCCACCAGTTGCGCAGGTTTCCTTCGCCGTCGTACTGAGATCCCTTGTCGTCGAATCCGTGGCCGATCTCGTGGCCGATGACCGCACCGATCGCGCCGTAGTTGGCCGCGGCATCCCGGGTCTCATCGAAGAACGGGAACTGCAGGATGGCNNCTTCGCGCGCCAGACCTGCGCCCAACCGGCGAAGAAGCGTTGTTCGCCGGTTAGCCCGTCGATGACGGGCGGATGCGTTCCACCCAACGAACGCCGGTACGCGCGCAATGCAACCGCGAGACCTGAAACGTCGGCAATATTTTCCCCCAGCGTGAGTTCGCCGTTGATGTGGTGTCCGGCCACCGGCTCAAACGCCGAGTACTGGTCGGTTAATGCCTTGGTCCGCTGTGCGAACGCGTCCTGATCAGCGTCCGTCCACCAGTTGCGCAGGTTTCCCTGCCCGTCATACTGAGACCCCTTGTCGTCAAAACCGTGGCTGATCTCATGGCCGATTACCGCGCCGATGGCTCCGTAGTTCACAGCATCATCGGCACTCATAGTGAAGAAGGGGGGCTGCAAGATCGCAGCTGGGAACACGATTTCGTTCATTTCGGGGTTGTAGTAGGCATTGACCATCTGCGGGGGCATGAACCACTCATCGCGGTCAACAGGACTGCCGAGTTTCGCGATGTTGCGGTCGTGCTC
>DMNR01000364.1:3183-4251 GCA_003452655.1 Actinomycetota bacterium
GTCGGAACGTCGCCAGTTTCTCGTGCGCCGCCTTCTTCGTCTCCGGGGTCATCCAATCGAGCTCATCGATCGCATCGCCGTAGGCAGCGATCAGGTTGTCGACGAGGGTGACCATTCGCGCCTTGTTCTCAGGAGGAAAGTGCCGCTCGACATAGATCTGCCCAAGGGCCTCACTGACCGCCGACTCGACCAGCGTCACCGCGCGCTTCCAACGTGCGCGTTGAGCAGGGACGCCACTGAGCGTCGTGCCGAAGAATGCGAAGTTCGCTTCATCGAGCTCTCTGCCAAGCAACGACGCAAGTGCACCAAGAACTGACCACCTCAAGTAGTCGCGCCAGGTATCGAGGTCAACGTCTGTCAAGAGGCCACTGATAGCCGTGAGGAAGTCCGGTTGGCCAACATTGATCGTCGCAATATCGATGGGGACACTGTCCGCTGCCAAGAACTCCCGGATTCGCAGATTGGGGGCGATTGCTTCGACGTCGGCAAGCGTGAGCTTGTTGTAAGTCGCCTCCGGGTCACGGTTGCGCACCTT
The DNA here is from genome assembly GCA_003452655.1 of Actinomycetota bacterium. Lineage (GTDB taxonomy): Bacteria > Actinomycetota > Actinomycetes > S36-B12 > UBA10799 > UBA10799. Next base: position 3,719 of record DMNR01000364.1, read on the forward strand.
GTCCCACGACGCTTCGGCGATCTTGGTCTCGAGGTCGACGACGCCTGCTGCAACTGCGCTGGCCTCGTCGGCATCGCCCCACCCGGCAAGCTGCCACATCGTGGCAATGTGGTCGCGGTAGGCGGAGAGAATGTCAGCGAACTTGTCGTCGAGGTAGAAATCGCGGTCCGGCAATCCGATTCCTGACTGGCGAATGTCGAACACGTACTGCGTTGCGTCCTTGTTGTCCTGATGGACGAAGGTACCGACCGGGGAACTGACCCCAACCCGATCGAATTCGCCGAAAACTCCCGGCAGGTCGGCGGGCGACTCAATGCTGCCGACGCGGTCCAACAACGGTGCCAATGGCTCGGTGCCGCTGGCATCGAGGCGTTCGGTGTCCATGAAGTCCGCAAACAGGATCGCGACCTGAGTAGCCGGATCTTGTGGCAGCGAATCGTCCCAACCCACCACTGAAAGATCCACGCCTTCACTGAGCTCGGTGATGATCTCGTGGAGTTGTTCCTCTGCGACATCATGAAGAGCCGTGAAGG
>DMNR01000324.1 GCA_003452655.1 Actinomycetota bacterium
AGCCATTCCTGCAGCGCGGCCGTCCAGAAGTAGAACGTGTGCGCGCCTGGCGGCTCGTTCATCTGGACATTCATCCCGAGCGCTTGAGCCTTGTCGACGAACTGTTGCTCGTCGGCGAGCAGATCCGGGTCGTCCTGTGCTCCCGTGATCACTCGTCCGATCGCGGCACGAGAGGCCGGCTGGTTCGCAATGACCCAATCCGACGTGTAGGTGTTGATCGTCGCTTGCAGGTCGGCCTGATCTCCGAATAGATCCGCGAGGCCGTCGTCGTAGGTAGGCATCGTGGTTCCAGAGAAGTTCCCGAAGAAGCCGAACGTGCCGGGATTTCGCAGGCTCAGGATTTGGGCGCAATAGCCGCCCATTGACAGTCCGGCGACGGCCTGGTTCTTCGGGCCAGTCAGGACTCGAGCGTTGGAGTTGACGTAGTTCGGGACGTCGACCGCCAGATATGTTTGCCAGTTCCCCTCGGATCCGTTGACGCACTCGGTGTCGGCGAGTTGATTGGGTCCAACGCTGGGAGAAACGATAATCGCTGGCTTTCCTGCCTGGGCGTTGGTGAGTCCAGTACGCGGCACATTGCCACCAGTGGACCAGTCCGAAGCAGTCCCAGGCGAACCCGGCAGCACATAGACGACCGGGAACTTCATCGTGGGTTCCGTGAAGTACTGGGGAGGCAACCAGATGAACGCAGTGTGTGGGCCCACTCCGCTTTCGGTACCGGGAATCTGAGTCACTGCTGAGACGCCCTGCGCAAAGTTGCCGCTGGACTCGGAAAGGACTGCTGCAGATGCAGTGGGGAACGGGTATTGGTCGAAGAGATCGCCAAGGCGAACGTACAGGCCGAAATGGGTATTGAGTAGCGCGCCCGCGACCAACAGAAGGCACGGGAGGATCAACGGGAGCGGCCAGAAATACCAGCGCTTCTGTTTGCGCTTCCGCCGCCAGCACCACAAGATCACCAGCAGTGTGAGAACCAGGAAAATGATCAGCGGCCAGTTGTTGTTGATGCGGACGTCCTCTGTCCACGTCCACATTCCGGCAACCAGTCGCATGGGGGAATCTTCGCTCAGCAATCGCTGATAGTGCGAGTTGGAAGTCGCGAGTCGGGTCCCACATTTTCCAGACAGCGGGAGGTGAGCTGCCGCGATCAATTCCGGGGCATCGGCACGTCAAGATCAAATGCTGCGATCACCGCTGCTGCCAATGACGATTCCTGTGTCGGCAGGAGATAGCCCACATGTTTGATGAGCGGCTCGGCAGGAATTGTCACGATGTTGTCGCAACTGATCACCGAACCCGCGTCGATGCCATTCGCCAGACCTACCTCAACCTCAGTTGACACCCCTCGAACCGTGGAAGTGATGGGGGCGACGGTGAGGCGGCTCGGAGAGTTCCTGATGCCAAGATTGCATCGAGGAATTCGACGAGTTCGGGTCTGTAACAAACTTTGTGTTTGGGTCATTGGCTAGTTGATGTTGAGTCGGTCGCCGTGAGTGATGGCGAGGGTGTTGAGGATGGACTTCCAGCCGGAGATGACTCCAGTTGGATTCTTGCGATTCGGTCGTCTTTCTAGAACGGTCAAGTGCAGGACCTTCAGCAGTCCCCATCAACGTGGCTCAGCAGCCAATTCAGTGCTGGTGAACCGGTTCACGTCCGCGGCAGCGTTTCCCAGCGTGGTGCCTGGGTACCAATGCGTCGAGGCATTCACTTGACTAACACCGGAGGCAAAGCTTGAAGATCTTCAAAAAGGCGACAATCACCGCCGCGCTAGCCGCGATGGCCCTAGCTCCGGTACTCGCTCTGACCCCCGCCAGCGCCGCTGAGCCAGTCGCACCAGCCCCGGGTTCGGTGCACGGGAAGTCAGTCTCTGCTTCCACGTATCAAGGAGTGCGGATGTACGTCCGCAACCAGACGAAGACGGATATGTCGGTTACGCCTTCCCAAGGATCTAGTCAGAACGTAGCTCCCGGCGGTGTCGCGGTCTTCTACGGGAAGGCTCCGGGCATGGGCTACGACGACCTGGAACTCAGCATCTGGTTCAAAGACCGGTACGAGCGGGGGGTTTGGACGTACAAGAAGCTGATTGAGGTCGATGGGTCTAACCCGACGATCGGGTACCCGAACATCAACCTGACACATCTCCACGGCGGCGGCAGCGAGATGAAGTACTTTTCTGTAAATGAAGGCAAAGAGATGCTCGACCATCGGGTGTGGGTCAAGCGGTTCGGCGACGACGGTAATAGTACGAAGCAGTTCGACATTGACATCAAGCGCGCGTCATAACCACTCTCGCCGAAGCCCCGTTAGCCGCCCGTGTCGGCAAGACACTGGCGGCTAAGGCGCGAAGCGCATCAGCGTGGTCTGGGTCCAGGCCCCGGGTCAAACTCCCGCAGAGGTAACGGGTAAGACGACACAAATCTTGACGCTCCGCACGAGACGACGAAGCCCGAAGTAACCCTGCGAAATGGAGACACAAATGAAAACGGCACCGCTGGCAGTCACCGCCGCACTACTCGTTGCAGGAGTTGGCGCAGCAACGGCCGTGGCCCCGGCATCTGCCGCGGATCGCCCAACAACGCAGACCGTCACCAGCACCACGGATTCCGCAGATCAAGCAGGCACGAACGTGGCAGACCCAAGCCGGTTTGAATTCCGCATCAGTAACGCGTCGAAATCAACCCACGCGCCGTACATCTACGAATCATTCCGCGTCATGGGAAACACACCACCTGACGACTACGCACGCGTACTCCCCCGGCAAGGAATCACCAAACAACTGAAGGCGAAGAAGGAATCACCACTTGGATACTCCGACTTACGAGTCAGCGGCACAGGCGCCATCTGGGTGAAGTTCGAACACCAATATTCGGATGATGACCCGACCGACTACATGCTCGCTGACCGGTACACCGGCGGAGTACGCACCGACGGGACACCCGTCCTGCGAGTCGAAAAGGACGGCTCAGGAAAGTACGTCGACCTCACCGAAGGACAAACCTCCACCACCGAATACGACATGGCCTGGACCAACCCTGAACTGACCAAACCGATGAAAGTCACAATCACGTGCAACCGAGTCTGGCAAACCCCCGACGGCGGACCGATGATCACCTGGTTCGACGTCAACATCACACCACCAAGCCAGCGCTAACAGACACCACACGGGCCGACTACCGCACCCTGTGCCTCGCCGCCGTCAAGCAGACGCCCTCGAACATCGCCAATAGTCTTGAAATTGGGGCTTGACAAGACATAGCAGCATCAATCCCAATTCCGAAGCCTGGTCCACGAGACTGAAATACGCGCCCGTGTTCCCCAACCGCTTCGGCTAGCCAATCCAGAGCGTTCATGGACTATCCCCTCGACGACTACAACCATCGTCGCCTTCACCCCGACTCNACCAATTCGACGAATTCGGGGGCGCTGGCAGCAGCGACCCGCCACTCACAGCCTGACCACTGAGACCACACTGGTCGGCCCGACCCCTCCCGCCACAAGAGCAGCCCGACTGTCCGCGGAACCGGAGGAAGGTCAGTGCCGCTCGTGCGGGGCCCTTGGCCCCACACAACCGGCAAGTGC
>DMNR01000317.1 GCA_003452655.1 Actinomycetota bacterium
AGGCACCATGCAGATCTCGGAGCTAGAGCTTCACAACTTCCGCAGCTACGAGGTCGCCACAATTCGCTTTGAATCTGGCGTCAACGTCCTTGTGGGGCCCAACGGCGTCGGAAAGACGAATGTGGTCGAGGCAGTTGGATATGTCTCGACCCTTAACAGCCATCGAGTCGCAACTGATCTACCGCTGATCCGCAAGGACTCAGATCAAGCAATCGTGCGGGCGACGGCCATCAGAGGACAGCGCCAAGTCGGCCTTGAGATCGCGATCAATCCCGGCCGTGCTAATCGCCTGCAGGTGTCGGGATCACCGGTTCGATCGACGGATTTCGTCAGCCAGCTTCAGACGGTGGTGTTCGCGCCTGAGGATCTTGCGCTGGTTAAGGGTGATCCCTCGGATCGACGCCGGTTCCTCGACGAAGTGTTAGTCGCGCGAGCTCCCCGGTATCACTCAGTGAAGTCCGACTACGACCGCGTCGTCCGCCAACGCACGACGCTGTTGCGTTCGATTGCTGGCGCGCGAGGGGCCACCGCACGGGCGGGAGCGGAATCCACGCTGGCGGTGTGGGACGACCAACTTGTCGCGCACGGTGCGTCACTGTTGTTTGGTCGACTATCGCTCCTCAATGAGATTTCAGATTTTGTTTCTACCGCCTACGAGCAAGTCGCGCCAGGGAAGTCGGCCTCAATCTCTTACCTCCCGCGGTCGTTCACTGATGGCAACGAAGACACAGTCCTCCCTCGTGATCGTGGCGAACTGGAGGAACTCCTGCGCAAAGAGATCGAGTTGCGCAGGTCTGAGGAGTTCGCCAGAGGTGTGACGGTTGTTGGTCCGCACCGCGACGACGTACTTCTCACTATCGGCGAGCTGCCCGCGAAGGCATACGCGTCACACGGCGAATGTTGGTCGATGGCACTTTCGTTGCGGCTCGCATCCTTCGAACTGATGCGTGGCCTCGACGACATTCCTGGTGATCCAGTCTTGATTCTCGACGACGTATTCGCGGAACTTGATTCCACCAGGCGCGCCGCCCTCGCGCAGGTGGCGATGAACGCGGAGCAGACGATCATCACAACTGCCGTCGTCGAGGACATTCCCCGCGAGTTACAGGCGTTGCAGTTCCGTGTGACACCGGGCGAGGTGAACCGTGGCTGACGACGAATCCTCAACTGATCCTCCGCCAAACACCAAACCGCCAGTTGAGCCGGATCTCGCTGCCAACACCTTGGCGTCGGTGCGGCGATCCTCGCGAACCAGTAATGCGGCGAAGGGCCGTAAGGATCGCCGTGGGCTCGCGAGCTCGGGCGAGGCCCAATACTCAGGCAGTGGGCCCGACGAGCGTGACCCTGCACTTCTGGGAGAGGGCATCAACAACCTGATGCGGGCAAACGGCTGGGAGCGTAAATCGAAGGTTGGTGGCGTGATCGGGCGTTGGCCGACGATCGCTGGGGAAGATCTCGCTGCCCACGTCACCCCGGAGTCTTTCGATGACAGCTCAGGACGGCTTCTCTTGAGAGCCGAATCGACGACCTGGGCGACCCAGGTCAGATCGTTGATTCCAGCACTTCAGCAGCGGCTTGACGATGAGGTTGGCAAAGGCACCGTCCGCGAGATTGAGGTGCGCGGGCCAGCTCGGAAGAGTCGGAACTATGGGCCGCTGCGCGTCAAGGGTCGAGGGGATCGAGATACCTACGGGTGAATCACCAAACAGCTAGCATTCGGTGGATTTGGCGCCTGAGACAGACGATTTCACCGAATGCCGAAAGCCACTCAGATCGCGCCGAATCTGCACCGAAAAACCTGCCATTTCGCAGTAGAAATCGGCCCTAGCGGCTAGTATTCACAGGTGTCATATGACGCTAGTGCAATTACAGTCCTCGAGGGCCTGGATGCAGTCCGTAAGCGCCCCGGAATGTACATCGGATCTACTGGGGAACGTGGACTCCATCACCTTGTTTACGAGGTCGTGGACAACGCCGTTGATGAGGCGTTAGCCGGCTACTGCACGCATATCGAGGTGACTCTCCTCGCTGATGGCGGCGTTCGAGTCGTGGACAACGGTCGAGGGATTCCGGTCGACATCGTTGAGACCGAAGGAAAGCCGGCAGTCGAGGTGGTCTTGACCGTCCTGCACGCCGGCGGGAAGTTCGGTGGCGAAGGCTACGCGGTTTCTGGCGGCCTGCACGGCGTTGGTGTCTCGGTTGTTAATGCGTTGTCGAAACATGTCGAAGTTGAGGTTCACCGCGAAGATCACATCTGGCGCCAGAGTTACAACCGAGGCGCCCCTGAGGCACCTCTAGCCAAGGGTGAGACGACTGACAAGACAGGTACAACCGTCACCTTCTGGGCAGACGACGAAATCTTCGAAACCACCCGCTTTGACTTCGAAATCCTGTCTCGCCGGTTCCAGGAGATGGCATTTCTTAATCGGGGTCTTGCACTCTCGTTAACTGACGAACGTGAAGTCAAGGTAATCACGGACGAGGAACTAGCTGAAGCCGGCGAAGGTGACGTGGTTGAGGCCCGCCGCGAAGTTCGCTACATGTACGAAGGCGGC
>DMNR01000311.1:0-337 GCA_003452655.1 Actinomycetota bacterium
AAGTCGGGATGAACCACTTCTTCCACGGACCCAATGCGCCCGGTGGCGGAGACCAAGTGTTTTGGCAGGGCCACGCCTCCCCCGGCGCCTACTCGCGCGCTTACCTCGAGGGTCGACTTACCGAAACGCAACTTGATGGCTTCCGACAGGAACTCAGCCACCCAGGCGGCGGACTGCCGAGCTACCCGCACCCTCGCCTGATGCCGGACTTCTGGCGCTTCCCAACAGTCTCGATGGGCCTAGGCCCAATCAACTCCATCTACCAAGCCCGGTTTAACCGCTACCTGCACGACCGAGGAATCAAGGACACTTCCGACCAGCACGTGTGGGCCTTCCT
>DMNR01000311.1:541-14245 GCA_003452655.1 Actinomycetota bacterium
GGCGACGGCGAGATGGACGAGCCGGAATCCACCGGTGCGCTGTGGCTGGCAAGTCGGGAGAACCTCGACAACCTCACGTTCGTCATCAACTGCAACCTTCAGCGACTTGACGGACCGGTTCGAGGGAACGGGAAGATCATCCAGGAGTTGGAGTCGGTCTTCCGCGGCGCTGGCTGGAACGTCATCAAGGTGGTCTGGGGCCGTAGCTGGGATCCGTTGCTCGCGGCGGACGAAGACGGTGCACTCGTCGCACTCATGAACCAAACGAAGGATGGCGACTACCAGACCTTCAAGAGCGAGGACGGCAAGTTCATTCGCGACAACTTCTTCGGGCGCGACCCTCGCACTGCCAAGCTCGTCGCTGACTGGACTGACGACGAGATCTGGGCGCTTCAACGTGGCGGCCACGACTACCAGAAGCTATACGCGGCGTACTCCGCGGCAGTGGCTCACAAGGGTCAGCCGACCGTCATCCTCGCGAAGACCATCAAGGGTTGGACGCTTGGTTCTCACTTCGAGGGCCGCAACTCCACCCACCAGATGAAGCACCTGACTGCCGACGACCTCAAGGACTTCCGGGACCGGCTCTACCTCGACATTCCCGACGCAGACCTTGCCGATCCAGACCTGCCGCCGTACTACCACCCCGGCCAAGACCACGAGACGATCGCGTACCTCAAGGAACGCCGAGCGGCCCTCGGTGGTGGATTACCCGCGCGAACCGTCAATGCGAAGCCGTTAGTCCTGCCCGGCGACAAGGTGTACGACGTCGTCAAGCGCGGTTCCGGCAAACAACCGGTTGCCACGACGATGGCCTTCGTCCGCCTGTTCAAGGAACTACTCAAGGACGAGAACATCGGCGCCAGATGGGTTCCGATCATCCCGGATGAAGCGCGCACGTTCGGCATGGACGCCATGTTCCCGACGCAGAAGATCTACAACCCGATGGGTCAGCAGTACCTGTCCGTGGACCGCGACCTTTTCCTTTCGTACAAAGAGAGCACAACTGGCCAGATTCTGCATGAAGGCATTACTGAGGCGGGCTCGACCGCGTCGTTCATCGCCGCCGGCTCGGCCTATGCCACGCATGGCGAGGCGATGATCCCGGTCTACATCTTCTACTCGATGTTCGGGTTCCAGCGCACAGCCGATTCGCTGTGGGCGGCCATGGACCAAATGACGCGTGGCTTCCTGCTCGGGGCAACAGCCGGGCGGACCACGCTCAACGGTGAAGGCCTGCAACATCAGGACGGCCACTCGTTGCTGCTTGCCTCGACCAATCCTGGCGTGGTCGCTTACGACCCCGCGTTCGGATACGAGATCGCCCACATCGTGCGCGATGGGCTGCGCCGCATGTATGGCGAGCATCCGGAGAACGTCTTCTACTACCTCACCGTCTACAACGAGCCCTACCCACAACCGGCCGAGCCCGACGACGTCGACGCCGCGGGAATCCTGGCGGGAATGCACCTGACCAGCGCCGTTGAGGCAGCACAATCCGCCGATGCCGTTCAGTTGCTTGCTAGCGGGGTCTCCGTGCCATGGGCGATTAGGGCGCAGGAGTTGCTGCGGGAGGACTGGAGCGTTCCTGCCGAGGTCTGGTCCGTGACCAGCTGGAACGAATTGCGGCGCGATGGCCTCGCCAGTGACCGCCACAACCTCACTGCGCCGGGCGAGCCCGCGCAGGTTCCGTACGTGCGCCGGGCATTGAGCGGGCGTGACGGCAGCGTTGTTGCTGTCTCGGACTTCATGCGGGCAGTCCCGGATCAGATCCAGCAATGGATCGACGCCGACTACACCTCACTGGGAACCGACGGTTGGGGCATGTCCGACACTCGGGCAGCACTTCGCCGCCACTTCATGGTCGACGCCGAATCCATCACCGTCGCTGCATTGGCCCAACTGGTTGCCAAGGGCGTGCTACCGGCGAACGTGGTGCCGGATGCGATCGAGAAGTACGACCTGCGATCGATCCCGGCCACTCCCCTCGACGCCCCGACCGAGTAGACACGACCACTCTCCGGTTATGCACGTACGCCAGGACGGATGAAGTCTCAAACGCGAAAGAGCGGGCCGGTCGCAATGACCAAGCCCGCTCTTTCGCGGTAAAAAGTTCCGGAGGTTATGCCCCAGCGTGACGACGCCAGACCCACACGCCCGCGCCACCGGCAACGACCAGTCCGAGGGCCGCAAGGCCCCAGACCAAACCATTGCTAGCACCGGTGCTGGCCGGTGCAAGCACCAGCTGGTAGACACCGGACGTCTGGGTGTTCGGGCCAGTTGCCGGGCCATAAGGAATGTTGGAGCCGGACAGACCAACCTGCTGAATCGCCTCGATCTGTGCGACCTTGAACGCGTAGTCGGCCTGTGCAGTCTCACCGGAAGTTGCGAGCTTGTCTGCACCCTCGGTCTTGAGCTGGCCAGCACCAGATTCGATTGCCTGCGTACCCTCAACGGCGGCCGGGAGGCCATCAGCGATCTGCGTCGCACCGTCTGCTGCTGTCGGCAGGCCGTCAGCGAGCGTGTTAGCGCCAGCAGCAAGCTTCCCAGTACCGTCCGCAAGCGCATTTGCGCCAGGAATAATCGTTCCTTCTAGGCCGTCCTGCAACTGCGCACCACCGGCAACAAGTGCGTTGATTCCTGGAGCGGATGGGGTACCAAGCAGTTGACTCTGAACGCCGTCAAGCACCTCGTCAATGAGGGCTGGAAGCCCCACATACAGCAGCCCGCCAAGTGTTTGTGCGCCCAAGATGTAAGTGTCCGCACCTGTCTGAAGTTGGGTGCAGGTCTTGCCTGAGCCACCGACGTTTGCACACGCTCCTGCGCCGCCGCCTCCAGCGAGCGTCGCTGCCACTGCATACAAGCCGTCAACGGCGCCCTTCGCAGCTGGGCCATTGTCCGAAAGACTCTTCAGTCCGGCCAACGCCATCTGGTAGGTCGGGTCGGCCTCAAGTTGAGCCTTGACCGCCGCAGGTAGTGCATTGACACCGGCTTGCAGCTTGACCAGGCCCTCGTTGAGCTGCGTCATGCCATCGTTGAATTCGCCACCCAGGCCGCCCGCGAGCGTGTTAGCACCCGAGTCCAACGCGTCGGCCCCAGTTGCGAGCGCGTTCGCGCCGGGAACAACCTTGTTGTTCAAACCGTCTGCCAGTTCAGCCGCACCCTTGGCAGCCTTCTGCAGACCAGTCGTCAGCTTCGCAGCGCCGTCCTGCAACTTGAGCAGGTTCTCACCGATCTGAGTTCCGGCACCGTAGATGGTTTCACCGGTCTTGGCTCCACCGGTGTACGCCTCTTTGGTGCTCGCGATCGTGCTGTTGTCTAGCGGCACGATCGGCAGGAACGTGAACTGTGCCTGTGGCAGAGTGCCGTCCGCGATACGGGTCTGGTACCCGAAGTTCGCGACCCGGTTTCCGAGTGGCTCGAAGAGAACAAGGGAGAACGACAGCTTCGTCGCACCGGTACCGTCGCCACCGATGGACGCACCCTTGGCCGTGATCTCGTTGAAGCCCTGCGGCAAAACGATGTCAACCGTGCCACCGATCGGTGCCGCAACGTCAACTTCCTGAGTGACGTCGTTGCCCTGAGCGTCCTTGTACGTGACGGTCTGCTTCTGGGTCTGAGTGTTGACCACCTCATAGTTGACCGCTAGCACGCCGGTCTGGCCGACGATCTCGCCCGGGTTGATCGGCTTGCCGTTAAGAGTGGCAGTTGCCTTCACCTTGATCGGGCCGTTGCTCGACTTGGTGTAAATGCGCTGCTCTTCGTTGCCGTTCGGGTTCAAGTTGAAGGTCGCAGTCTGGCCAGAGATCGGCACAGACGAGAAACCGTCAAGGTTACGAGCGCTGTCTGCGCCGACCGGAACCTGGACAGATGCTTGCCCGTTACCGACAGCTGACACCTGCGTAACCATCGCGCTGGCGCTGCTGTTGATGGTGCCGTCTGGGCTACCGCTCAGAGTCACCGACTTGCGGACCTGAGTCTGGACGCTCGACGGAGCGGTGTTAGAGCTCGTGGTGCTTGTGCTGTCGGCGATCGCGGCGGGCGCGCCGATGGCAGCACCGGCCCCGAACACTGCGACTAGACCACTTGCAGCGACGACCTTGGTTGCGGTCTTGCCCATTCCGTGGCTTGTATTCTTCCCCATTTTGTTGCCGAGCCCTTCGTGTTGGGTTTCTTCCCGTGAAGCTAGAAGTTAGTTGGAGGTTGGGAGGATGCTTGGGTCGTTTGGAACCGGCGGCGGCGTCGGCGCGGCTGCGACAGGCGCCGCGGGCGTTGCCGCAGGCTCATCGTCATCGGCCCCAACCAATTCCATGATCGCCGCGACGATGAGGCCGAGCGCGACGCCAATAAGCGTGCCGCCAGCCGATGTCACAGACTGAGTGAGAAAGTTCTGCGGCGCATCCTCGAACTCCGTTTGATAAGCACCGACCATCGTTGCGGCACCCAGTAGCAGTGCCCAGAACGGCATCTTGTTCCGAGTGAACCCGGCGATCAGCGTGATGATCGCGATGGTGACAACTGCACCAATGATCTGCGAGATGACCAACTGCGGCAGCAACGCTGCCTGCACGCCGAACAGCGCCCAACTCAAGACGAACCCGATCAGGAACGACACGATGCGTGCGATCGGGCCACCCTGCTTGACCAAACCGAGGACGGTACCGACACCCCCGCTGAACAGGATCGCCCCGAGAGGCAGTTGCAGTGCCGCAGCGATCCAAAGGGCGATAGAGGTGAAGACGGCTAGGAGCAGTCCACCTACAAAGATCTTTTTCATTGTTCCTCCGGATTGAGTACGGCCTTATCGCTGAATCTAAGTCACATGCAAGTCATTTCGCGCGATTTACGAAGAATTAATCAGGCGGGTTGCAAGTGGGGTGGGACACATCTGGTCCACCCAGGTACGAGGTTCACCCATCTGGGTCAATTGCGGGCATTCGGATTGCGAAGTTCCGCACTCACTGGGTGGGAGTTGGGGTCGGCGACGATTCGGTCTGAGTCGGACCGGTCGGCCACTTCAGATGCAAGTAGGCAGGGTTGTAGCCACTGTCCGGGCCGAGCAGTTCCGTCGTGCTTGCCTCGGTCGGGAATTGCCCGTTTCGCACCCACTTGTCGAGGATGACAACAGTCCCGGCAACGGAAGCCGGTGTGAAGGTGCAATGGCCCGCTCCGATGTTCACTTCACCCTCCTTGCCGAACAGTGGCGGGGAAATCACGTTCGCCTGGATCAGTCGGCGCGAGTCATTGCCCACTTGGTTAGCAGCAGCGATGACAGCACCCTCGTTCTGGACGATGGCATCTGCGTCGTACTCGGTGTGCAGTGACACAAACGGAACCTTCTGCTGCCCAGAAACGCCAGGGGTCTCATTAGCCGCAGTCCGCGCGGACTCGTCAGCGGGGACACGCTTGCCCTTACTGATGACCTTGGCGTACTTCACCAGAATGCCCGGCTTGGATTTATTGATCTTCTCGATCTCCGTCTTGGTGGGACGTGAGTAGTAGTCCGTGCCCACATTTGACGAAGGGTTACCGCCAAGCTGTTGCTCAACTGCGTAGCGGTCGACAGTGCTGCGCGCCAAGACGATTCCGAGGTTTGCCGCGATCGCCTTCGCCTGCCCAGCGATACCGGCGCCTGGCAGCGTCGCAGTCTTGGATGGAACCACCGCGATCAATCCCAGGACAGCCAGCTTCTGCGCACCGACCCCGTACTGGTCCTTCGCGGCAGCATTCACCCGTTTCATGGCTTCTTTGTAGGTGTCCTTCGCCTCCGCCAACGACCGGTAGTTCACCAGCTTCATCTCGGGGTAGAAAAGTTGTTGAACCGAGAAGGCAGCATCCAACGCGATGTCGTAGTTGCGAGTCAGGCCTGCAAGGTTTCCGCAAAGCGGCGCTGTGCCGTTCACCCAATCGCGATTCTGCGCAAGGTTCACGCTTGCAACTGCACCAGTCGACGGCCCCCAGGTGTAGACCCTGTCCGGCTTCGCGATCTTGTCGCTGAAGTAGCCGTAAAGCGCATCGGCCGCCTGGATCTGTTCATCGACCCGCCAGCCCAAGTCTGGCGCGGCCGCGCCAGCCAGCGCGAAGCCCACATCGAGCAGGTTCTTGCCCACCTTTGCCTCGCCGATCGTCCACTCCGGCGAGAGCACCGGATCAGCGCCTGCGAGCTTGGCACCCGGCAGCGGCACATTTGGCCGGTACTCGTGTGAATACAGCAACAGCGTGCCGTTCCACTTCGTTGGCATCTCGATCTTGAACGGGAACTTGCTGTCCAATGTGCCCGAGCACAACTGCTCCGTGCACGCATTGAACTTCACATTCATATCGGTTGACGACACCTGTGAGTTAGGGCTGCTCGCGGACGAACATCCGGCAACAAGCGCGATCGATGCGACGGCAACCAGGAGGGCAACGAAACGATTGCGATGATTGCTACGGCCGCGTGACGTGAACTGATTCGGCATGTGAAACGAGAGCCTTCCCTGCAATGACAAGTTGTACGGCGCAGGCTGCCTACGTTCGACGCCCGACGACTACTGCGACTGTATGTCGCATCGTGGCACGGATTTGGACGTTTTCAGAAAGCCCGACACACCGAAGCGGTCAGCGATAGCTGCCAAGCGGCGCGAAGGCGTCGCTGGAGAGATTGAGTAGCCCCGACGGGATTCGAACCCGCGCTACCGCCTTGAGAGGGCGGCGTGCTAGGCCGCTACACAACGGGGCCCTAGACATTTGCGATGGAAGTTGCGAGTGAACCAGACTTTACTGCTCGTCGCGAATCAACCTCGTACATCTTAGAGGTTGGGATTACAGAGCCGTCCGGCGAGTTCCCCTAAGCGGGCTCATCGGAGTTGAATGACCACCGAATTCCGAACTTGCCGACGATGGCGCCGTCGTAGCCACCCCATGACATTTCAGTGGGGGCACCTCCGGGTGAACGCCCTTGCGGAAGCCGTGAACGCTGCGGAAATCGTGCTGAAAACGAAGAAGCTGGGGTACCAGGACTCGAACCTAGACTAACTGAACCAGAATCAGTCGTGCTGCCAATTACACCATACCCCAAGAGCCGCACGATCATATCTGCCTCGAATTTGGCGTCGTCGCGGGCATCCCATTTCGACCTACTTGGCCACCACTTCCAGCCGCCGCAAAGATCGTTCCCGGCCGAGCAATTCCATCGATTCGAACAGCGGCGGAGAGACTCGGCGCCCGGTAATCGCAACGCGAACCGGACCGAATGCCAGGCGCGGCTTGAGCCCCAGTCCGTCAATCAACGCGCGGCGAAGTGCGAACTCAATGTCCTCGGTCGTCCAGCCTTCCAGCGTCTCCAGCGAGCTGCGCGCCGCCGCGAGGGTGGCAGTCCCCTGTTCGTCGAGCAGCTTCGCGGCATCGTCGGGATCAAGCTCGAACGGCTTGCAGCCTGGCTCATCGGCAAACAGGAAGCCGACCATTCCGGCTGCCTGCCCGAGAGTCTCCATCCGCTCGCTGATGAGTGGGACTGCCGCGCGAAGGACGCCAAGTTGATCGTCCGTTGGCGGAAGCGGGAGGACCTGTGCATCTATCAGGTAAGGAACCAGTCGCGCGGTTAGGTCGTCGGGGTCAAGCGCCCGGATCCAGTCTCCGTTGATCGACGTGCACTTCTTGATGTCGAAGCGCGCCGGGTTCGCGTTGACGCTGGAAATTTCGAACGCCTCTGCCATCTGTGCCAACGAGAAGAACTCGACGTCGTTGCCCGGCGACCAGCCGAGCAGCGCGAGATAGTTCGCCAAACCCTGCGGCAGGAATCCAGCCTTCTCGTAGTGGGAGAAGCTTGCCTCTGGGTCACGCTTGGACAGCTTCTTGTTTCCCTCACCCATGACGTAAGGCAAGTGGCCGAACTTCGGCATCTGACCGGTCCCGATTCCGAGGCGAGCAAGAGCGCCGTGCAACGCCAACTGGCGGGGGGTGCTCGACAGCAAGTCCTCACCGCGCAACACGTGGGTGATGCCCATCAGCGCGTCATCCGTGGGGTTCACGAGGGTGTAGAGCGGATCGCCGTTGGCGCGCACCAGGACGAAGTCCGGCACATGCTCGGAACCGAAAGTGACCTCACCACGCACCAGGTCATCCCAGGTCCAGTCCTGATCGGGCATTCGGAATCGGGTCACGCTGGTACGACCCTCGGCCCGGTACTCCTCGACCTGTTCTGGAGTCAGCTCGCGGCAATGGCCGTCGTAGCCGGAGTTGCGGCCTTCCTTGCGGGCGATCTCGCGCCGTTCGGCCAGTTCCTCGGTCGTGCAGAAGCAGGGATAGGTGTAGCCGGCCTCAGCGAGCTTCGAAATCACGTCGCGGTAGATGAGGCCGCGCTCGGATTGGCGATAAGGGCCGTGGTCGCCACCGACCTCGGGGCCCTCGTCCCAGTCAAGTCCCAGCCAGCGCAGCGAGTGCAGCAGGGCGGTGTAGGACTCCTCCGAGTCACGCGCGGCATCGGTGTCCTCAATGCGGAAGACGAACGTGCCGCCCGTGTGGCGGGCGTAGGCCCAGTTGAACAGCGCAGTGCGGAGCATTCCGACGTGCGGATCACCCGTTGGCGACGGGCAAAACCGAACTCGTACTGCGTCTGTCATGGCTCACTCCTCTTCCACCTCGTATTGGGTGGAGTTCCAGTCGCTACAGGGCTGCTAACCGCCACGTTACTGAGGGGTGGGGCCGCTCATGCCGAGCAGCCCATACGCCACGGCGTCCTCGAGTGCCATCCACGAGGCGGCGATGACGTTCTCGTGCACACCAACGGTCGTCCAGTCGGCTTTGCCATCGGTCGTGTCGACGAGAACTCGGGTCACTGCCCCGGTCCCCTTGACACCTTCGACGATCCGAACCTTGTAGTCGGTCAGCTCGAACTTCTCGAGTTCGGGGAAAGCAGTTGCCAGGGCTGAGCGCAGCGCGTTGTCCAGCGCGTTGACTGGGCCATTGCCCTCGCCAACAGCGACAGTGCGATCCGATCCGACCTGCACCTTGACCGTCGCCTCGCTGCGCACGATTCCGTCGGCCGCCTGCTCAACGATCACCCGCCAGGACTCGACCGTAAAGTCGCGCACCTTTGCGCGCGCGCGGGCGTCACGGACCAGCAGTTCGAACGAAGCATCAGCGGCCTCAAACGTCCAACCGTTGGCCTCGCGGTCCTTCACCTGCTTGACGACCTCGGTGAGAACTTCAGGCTCCGCACCGAGGTCGAAACCAAGCTCGCGGCCCTTCAACTCAACGGACGCCCGACCAGCCATCTCGGTCACCAGAACGCGCATGTCTCCGCCGACCAGCGACGGATCGATGTGGTTGTAGAGCTCCGGATCTACCTTCAACGCGCTCGCGTGCAGTCCCGCTTTGTGGCTGAACGCCGAAGAGCCGACGTACGCGCGGTGGGTGTCCGGCGTGAGGTTCGCCAGGTCAGCGATCGCATGAGAGACGCGCACCATGTCCTTGAGTGATTCGTCCGGCAACACCTGCCGACCCATCTTCAACTGCAGGTTCCCGATCACCGAGAACAGGTCCGCGTTGCCGGTGCGTTCGCCATATCCGTTCGCAGTGCACTGCACGTGCATCGCCCCTGCCTCGACAGCGGCCAACGTGTTCGCAACGGCGCAGGCAGTGTCGTCCTGGCAGTGGATCCCGAGCTGCAGCGAAGTCCGAGAACCAACTCCGGTCACAACCCGGTGGATTCCACTCGGGAGCATTCCGCCATTCGTGTCGCAGAGGACTCCGACCTCAGCACCAGCGTCGGCGGCAACCTCCAGCAGGGTCACGCCATATTCCGGATCGCGCTTGTAGCCATCGAAGAAGTGCTCGCAGTCAACGAACACTCGTCGGCCGTTGGCAACCAGATAGCTCACGGTGTCGCGCACCATCGCGAGGTTTTCGTCGAGCGTCGTATGCAGTGCGTCTCGAACGTGGCGCACGTCGCTCTTGGCAACGATCGTGACAACAGGAGTCTGCGCGGCCAACAGCGCGGCGACCTGCTTGTCGTCCTCGACGTTGACGCCTGCCTTACGCGTCGCGCCGAACGCAACCAAAAGCGCATGCTTGAGCTCAATCTCGTCACGAGCGCGAGCGAAGAACTCCGTGTCCTTCGGCATCGCGCCCGGCCAGCCGCCTTCGATGAAGCCGACTCCGAGGGAATCAAGCAGGCGTGTCACTGCGAGCTTGTCGGACACCGAGTACGAGATGCCTTCTCGCTGGGCGCCGTCTCGCAGGGTCGTGTCGTAGAGGTGGAATTCGTCGAGTGCTGGTGTCTGGGGTTCGGACATGATCTGTGTCTCCTACGGAAGTCTTGTGGGTCTGGTTGGCCCGGCAAACAAAACGCCCCCGGGCACAGGGCAGGGGGCGAGCGCACCGGGAGCTTGGGTTCTTCAACCACGAAGCTGCGGTGCGCTAGATAATGATTTGAGCGACCAGAGTCACGCGTTCAGTGTCGCACAGCGTCTGCCAGGTGCGCAAACCCCCTTCTTGTTGCCCTTTTCAGCCTCAAAACGACCGAAATATGGGCAACACAGTGGGGATCTGCGAAACGTGAGGGACAGTGCAGGCGACGGCGGGAAGGCGGGCGAGGTGCGGACTCGCGCTAGCCGACGGGGCGGACCCAGCCGTGCTGGTCGGCAATGACGCCGGTCTGCAGGCCGAGTAGGTGTTCGCGAAGCTGCATCGTGATCGGCCCGGGTTCTCCCCCACCAATCGTCCAGTGACCCTGGCGACCTTTGACGGTCCCCACGGGTGTGATGACTGCGGCGGTGCCACACGCGAAGACCTCGCTGAGCTCGCCGGATTCCGACGCCTTGCGCCAGTCATCGACGTTGATACTGCCTTCTTCCACGCAATAGCCAAGGTCTGCGGCCAACTGCAGCAGCGAATCCCTGGTCACGCCGGGAAGTAGTGAGCCCGACAACGACGGCGTCATCAGACGAGCATCCGCTCCGGAACCGAAGACAAAGAACAGGTTCATCCCGCCCATCTCCTCGACCCACCGATGCTCGTTTGCGTCCAGCCACACAACCTGGTCGCAGCCGTGGTCGATTGCCTCGGCCTGAGCGACCAGCGAGGCCGCGTAGTTGCCCGCACACTTTGCCTCACCCGTTCCGCCCGGCGCTGCGCGAACGTAGTCCTCACACAACCACACGCTCACCGGCTTCACGCCCTGCGGAAAGTAGGGACCCGCAGGTGACGCGATCAACAGGTAGCGGTACTCAGAAGCCGGACGAACACCAAGCCCGACTTCGGTGCTGAACATGAATGGCCGCAGGTACAGCGATCGGTCTTCACCTGATGGAACCCAGGCGCCGTCGAGCGCGAGCAGCGCATCGATCGAACCCAGGAACAGCTCATCGGGAAGCTCGGCCATCGCCAAACGTCGTGCCGATGACCGGAACCGCTCGGCATTGCGCTCAGGCCGGAACGTCGCGAGCGTGCCGTCCTCGTGACGGTAAACCTTGAGGCCTTCGAAGATTGCCTGACCGTAGTGAACGAAGTTCGTCGCCGGATCGATCGCAATAGGGGCGTACGGCTCCACCTTTGCGTCGTGCCAGCCAAGATCAGCAGTCCACTTAACGCTTGCCATGTGGTCGGTGAAGTAACGGCCGAACCCGGGCTCAGCCAAGATCGCGTTGCGCACGTCGTCAGACATGGGTCGATTGCTGTGCTCAACTTCGAATAACTCGGACACGTCTGCTCCTTGGTCTGCGACTACGAGGGTATGGGAATTAGCTGCCCGATACCGCTGCAGTTAATGCATCGCCGATCTGTGACGTTGATCGTGGTTCGCTGTCTCGGGCGGCAAGGTCAGCCGCAACCGCAGCTTCAATCCTCTGAGCCGCGTCAGTCAAACCAAGGTTGTCCAGCAACATCGCGGCTGACATCACGGCGGCGGTCGGATCAGCCTTGCCCTGCCCAGCGATGTCAGGAGCCGAACCGTGGACCGGCTCGAACATGCTGGGAGCCGTGCCGTCGATGTTGACGTTGCCCGATGCCGCCAGCCCAATTCCGCCAGCGATCGCGGCTCCGATGTCAGTGAGGATGTCGCCGAACATGTTGTCGGTGACAATGACATCAAATCGCCCTGGATCAGTCACGAAGAAGATCGTCGCCGCATCGATATGGCAGTAGTCCACCGTGACCTCAGGGAACTCTTCGGCAACGTGGTTCACCACGCGCTGGTAGAGGTTTCCGGCATGGACCAAGACGTTGGTCTTGTGGACCAGCGTGAGCTTCTTGCGCGGACGAGCCTGCGCGCGAGCGAATGCGTTGCGCACCAGGCGCTCAACGCCGTGCCAAGTATTGATGCTCTCCTCTGTGGCGACCTCGTTGACAGTGTCCTTGCGCAGGAAGCCCCCGGCGCCGCAGTACAGCCCCTCGGTTCCCTCCCGGCAGACAACCATGTCGATCGACTCAGGCGTGCCCGCAGCGATCGGCGACTCGACGCCGACAGGCAACTTCACCGGACGTAGGTTCAGCGCGTGATCGAGTTCGAAGCGCATCTTCAGCAGCAGTCCGCGTTCAAGAACTCCAGGCGGCACACTCGGGTCGCCGATTGCGCCGAGAAGGATGGCGTCGTGGCCACGGATCTCGTCGAGGACAGAATCCGGCAACGCCTCGCCAGTACGTGCATATGCACGTGCACCTAGGTCGTATTCGGTCTGCTCGAACGTCACGTCCTCGCCTGCAACGGCTGCGTTGAGAACCTTGAGGGCTTCGGCGGTCACCTCGATACCGATGCCGTCGCCAGGAATCACTGCCAATTTGTACGTCTGGGCCATGGGCGTAGAGGTTACGGGTTGCCATGGTCGGCTTGGTGAACCAGTGGTGAATTGCGCCCTGCAGGCCCACTACTCAAGGGCCAGCAACTGCTCGATCTCCTTGGTCTTGAACCCCAACGCCATCGGCCGACGTGTCCCCGGCAGCACCGCGACGTCGTACAACTCCTTGACGATGCCTTCGATGTTGAGCCAATGCGCCACCGCACCTGTCCTCAGGTCGATGATCTGCAGCCCGCATCGACCGGATACCTCAAGCTTCGCCAAACGCTCCTCAAGTTCCAAGCCCCCGAACGTCCCGTCGTGTCGAGGACCAGACATCCCGACCACGGCGTAGTCGCCGTGGAACGCCAGCCCGCGAAGAAAGCCTGGGCAGAAAACAATCGGCTCGAAGTTCCCGGAATCAGGGTCGATGAAGCCGAATTCACCCGTTCCGGCATTCAGTAGCCAGAGTTTGCCGCCATGCCACCGCGGTGAATGGGGCATCGACAACCCTGCCGAGACGATCTCGTTTGTCGTGATGTCGATGACGCAGCCGCCGTCGCGGCGGTGTTCGCGCCAGCCGTCGATGATGTCCGTGCGCGCCAACGAAGTTGCGTATCGCGCCTTACCCTCTCGCGCCGCCAGCCCATTGAGATGACAGCGGTCCTCGGGAATGATCTTGCTGATGAATGGTGGCTTCCACACGGGCTTCAAACTGCGTGTCTCGCTTAACGTTGCGACACAGTTGAGCATCGTCGACACGAAGAGCACCCGCCCGTTGTCTTCCACAACGACATCGTGGGCATCGACGTCGCCGGTGGTGTAGCCAACACGTGGCACATACATCCGGTCGTATCCGTTGTGAACAGAGCCAGGATCGAGCGCGTTCTCGAAGCGCCACAGTTGGTAGAGCGAACTCATCCAGATCGTCTGCTCGTTGGCCCACAGA
>DMNR01000180.1 GCA_003452655.1 Actinomycetota bacterium
GGATTCTATAAAAAAGGTCCCGACCAAGTATGATCGGGACCTGAGTTACGGACGTTTTCTTCAATGGCCGGTGCGCGCGATGTTGAAGCAGAGGCTCGTGCTGCCTGAAGTATGAACCTCCAACCAATCTGACTCAAGGAGTTCCTTGAAACCGGACATCAGACGGTGTTCCTTAAGAGGAGCGGTCAGACACTTTGTCTCAACGCTCCACGTCAAACCTTCAGGAATAGGAATAGCCAGGGCTTCAAGGCTTGTAGGCAATAATCCATATTCTGCTTGATGAGCGAGCAACGCGGTTGCTACACCCAAGCCTCGAAGTGCTTGGCCGGACAAATGCGAAAGATACAACATCGAATCGAGAGTAAACTGCGACGGACGGTGAACCATCAAGCCAGAATCGACTGAAGGAACAACGGGTCGTTTGCTTGCTCTGATAGCCAAAAGTAGGGGTGTCATGAGGTTGCAGAAGAGGCGTTCTTCTCTAGCTCGGATTCCTGGAAAATCCAGAATGCTTAGCCTCCGTCTAGAAGAAGGTGTCGGATGCCGGTGCGCAAGGCGATAGGAGGCTGTAAGATCCTCGAGCCATGTCACGGCTTCGTTCTCAGCAGGCACTGATTCGAGAAGAGCTCTCGAAATAAACCGCCATTTATCACCCAAAGGAGCATCTGGCGGAACGAGTTCTGTGAACTCTCTAATGCTCTCGATTTGAAGGGCCTTGCCCGAAATGCTCCGTTCCCCTCCTTCTGTCTGGATTAAGCCCGAAAGCCTTATAGCATCGAGAAAGGTAAGCGCCGCCTTATCGAAGTTTCCCTCTTCAACATGTGCTTTAGCGAGTTGATGGAGCGCCTTTGCAAGCCGCCTGATGTGACCGTCATTCAGGGATTCCCAATGGCGCGACCACATGTCCCCAGGGACGACGAAGAATGGCTTCTTGAGTTCAACACGAAGTTCGTCAGCAAGCGCTTCAAATTCCGCACGCCAACGCTTGTACTCCGGGTCAATGTAGATGGGCTCGATAGGTTCGCCGTCATCTGCCAGCCAGCAATGAAGCCATTCTCGCACCACTCTTTCGACGAAGCAGCCGGTCCGCCTATCTTTTTCGATGCCCCAATACGGTTGGAACGTCGAGCTAAGATAGGCGTTTTTTTGCAGATTGCCAGCCTCTTGCTGGGCCTTATCATGACGTTCCGCCGCAGCGCGCCACACGTCCTCGTGAAGTTGACCCTCTTTGACCCTCGGGGACCGAATCCATAGGAGTAAGCTCCCAACGGCGAGGCTCGCTATTCCTATCCATCTTGCCTGCATGTTCATTGTGAAAAGTCGTAAAGGTCGCCGATGCCCTTATTCTTAAGGGCATCTTGCCACTTGTCCAACGTCGGAATTGACTCCAAGGGCCATCTGAAATGGCAATCGTTTCGGCTTACAAACAAGTTGTAAAGTCCAGGTTCGAGTTTACCTTTGCGACATAACTTTACTAAATAAGCGCAGTTATCACTCGCCGTCTCTTCACGGTCGTGAGTCTCCCAACGGTTAC
This sequence comes from Actinomycetota bacterium, assembly GCA_003452655.1. Classification (GTDB taxonomy): domain Bacteria; phylum Actinomycetota; class Actinomycetes; order S36-B12; family UBA10799; genus UBA10799. The sequence continues at coordinate 1,535 of DMNR01000180.1, forward strand.
CTGGCATAATGGTTGCGATGGCTGTTGCACAAGCTCTTTCGAAAGTGTCGCATTTCGAATTACGGCCGAAGCGCCCGAGAGGGACAACTATTATGCGAGGCGCCTCCCAGTACTTCTTCCGCCTTTTCGGCGCGAGCCCTTCAGGATCTGAGACCGTTACAGGGTTGTTGCCAGCGTAACAATAGTGGTTGGTACCGCCCCTCAGCCCAATGGGATCCCGGCTGATGAATCTCATCAGGGCCGTGTCATACCATCTGTGCCGCATCAGAACTAGCCCGGTGGCCGAATCCTTGCGGCAGCCGAGACCGCCGATGAACCTGTTCTCGAGAGTCCCCGGGACAGATTCGCTGGCGTATAGCTCTTCACCCCAGGCGCCGTGGACAAATCGCCCAACCTGGTCACCATTCTCATCGGTTACGAGCTGAGTCGAGCTCAAGTCGTCGCCGTGCAAGTAGAACCAGTCCCCGCCCCGCTCGAAAGCCAGGACCCCCCCGAAGGGAACAAGGTAGTTGGTCGTCTCGTTGACAGTGCCGGTCTTGACCTCTTTGATAAGGTCCCAATCGTGCCAATGTAGATTTGTAGTCGTACCGCCCTCGACCCTTTGGATTAACCGTGAGGTCGAATCGTACTCGTACGATACCACAGGGACAGAGTTGAGCTCTACACCCACCAGACGATTGTCTTCATCGAAAATGTAGTCGTAAGTGTCCGTCCCGTCGGTCTTGCTGGTCAGATTGCCGTTGGCGTCATGCGAGTAAGTCCACGTCGTTAAGGTTGTTCCGTCGTCGATCTCGTTATCGATGATCTGGTTGAGGTTGTCGTAGGTCCGAATTTCTTCCAGCGAAGACGAGTCGGTCCTGGTGATGGCTTCCGTCAGATTGCCGGCGAGGTCGAAGGCGAACTGGCGATATTGGCTGGCCAGACTGCCGCCAAAGCTTAGCTCTATCGACTCGAGACTGGGGGTCGCGGCGCCGCTACCGGTGAGGTAGGCTTTGACGCGACTGTATCTCGAGATCTTCGAAGCGCCTACCGTCTGGCCAGCGGGGGTGGTGAAGCGGGTGCCGGAGGTACCGTCAGGGCCGATGTAGTTCCACGGTCCTGACGGGTCGTCGGCGAAGGCGACTCGGAGTTCGACGTTGGTGCCGCCCACCAAGGTCTCTTGCGAGGAGATCTTGTCCCAGGCCACGTTTCGGCCGGCATCGTAGACTGGCGAGGTGAACGTTCCCGCGGTGGCGTAGCTCGGAGCCGCTGCCTGGTAGAGGAAGTTCTTGAACGTTGTCATCACGTTATTGTGCCCCTCGACATGGACGTACAAGTTCACCCACACTGGATCGCTGTTGAAAACACGGATCCAACCCGCTTGAGTCATCCAGGTCGAGGTAGAGCTGTCCCAGGCGTAGGCCGTGACAGTGCTGCCCGAACGCACCAGGCGCAGCGTTGTGGGCAGTTGTGGGGGCGTCATGGTGTAGATCGTTCCGGACCCCTTCACCACCAACTGGTTGGCCGCGTTGAGCTCGAAGCGAATATATGGTCCCACGGCTACTTCTAAGGTTTGATTGCCGATCCACAGCCCGGCGCTGAGGCTCTCTGCTCCCTGGAAATCCGTCAGATCTACTCGAAGATCGAAATCGCCGGACAAAGGCACTCTATGCTGGATGGAATTGTCGAGTTTAGCGGCGACGTACCCCAGTGGGTCGTTGAGAGGTTGGACGTTGTCTCGAAACTGTGTACGATCGGTATATCCGCGAGGAAAGCGAAGGTGAAGGCCGTTGTCCTGGCGAGCCTCGATGCCAATGAAGGTCTTTAATCTGGCCATATCCGAGTAGGAAGTCTGACGTGATATCCGCCAGCGGTCGCAATCCAGCTCGTTGCCCAAGAAGTCGTCGTCGAGAGGCAACAAGCTCAGGTTGTCGCTGAGCTTGAGGGCCTCTAAGCTTCCGTTGGTGAAGTCCCGGAAGCCATCGAGCACCAGACGGTTAACGCACTCGCCCACCAGCTTGCCGTCGTCGTCGATTTTGTAGTCGAAGGTGTCGCTACCTGTGACCTGGCCGATACGATTGGAGGCCACGTCGTAGGAATAGGCCGTGGAGAGCAAGGTTTGTTCCTGATTGACCGTGGCCAAGGAAAGCGGCCTACCGACGATGTCGAAGGCGACATTGGTGCTAGCACCGTTGTCAAAGTCGACACCGACTCTTCGACCTTCGAGATCATAGCGGAACTGGGCGTGCAACGTCGCACCCTTAGAGATTCCTAGTGGCCGGTCCATGGCGTCGAGCACACCCCTTTTGTAGTGGCCGGAGCCATAACGCGCGGTGCCGTAAGCCGATTCAGCCGGGACGGCCAAACTCCACAGCTCGCTGGCGCCATCGGAGACGCTGAGCCGGTTTCCATTTTCGTCGTACGTGTAGTGAAGCTCCCACTCGGGCGTGCTGTTGCCCATGTCCTTGGTTCGGGTGACGGTGATAAGGCGGTCGAGGTCGTCGTAATCATAGGCCAGGAGGTCGCCGTTTCGCTCGGTGAGTGAAGTGGGGTTCCCCACCTCGTCATAGCTCATGGTGACGGTAGTGGTGTCGGGATAGATGATGGTCTCTAGCCGGTTGAGATCGTCGTAGGAAAACGTCCTGACCTGGCCAGCGTTGTCGGTGTAGGCCCCAGCTCACGAAACGGAAA
>DMNR01000040.1 GCA_003452655.1 Actinomycetota bacterium
GCTGAACTCTCTTGTCGCGTGGCCCCGCCAATGCAAGGGGGCCAAAGGTTCCATTTTAAGAGGGAACCACAAAAAAATTTTCGAATCAACCTTGGAAGGGGGGGGGGGGCTACAGGCGAGACTGGACTTGCCAAACATGGCGTCCTGCTTCATGCTTACTGGAGGTTCTTCGATGCGCTCCGTCACCCTTCCCTGGTCCACCTACGTGACCTACACCACCGTAGACAAGTTCATGCCCTGCTCCGCCTGGATGGACGCCAGCGACGTCGCGAACGCCCGTTGCGTCTTTGAGGTCATCGAGCTCTTTGGGGAGCCTTCGGTGCAGCCCGCGTACCAGCTCACCAACGTAGAGTCCTCCCCCGAGACCCCGACCGCCTGCGGCACCGCGAAGACCACCGACGGCGTCTCGTTCCCCACCGCGTTCACCAGCATCAGCACGGGCGGCGCCCAGCTCATCCGCTTCGGCTTCTTCGTGAAGTCCACCACCACCGACACCTTCAGCTCCGTCCGCGCGGGCGGCCGCGTCGAGATCAAGGACACATGAACGCACCCCGCTACGACTGGGGCGCCCCTGAGCCTGGCGGCGTGGACTGCGGCTGTGGCGGCGGCTGCGGCGACGGCCCGCCCCACATGCCAAGAGGCTCCTGGGAGCGCGATGACGACGAGCTAGGCGGGCTGCAGCCCCCGAAGCGTTCGGGGCCGGTGCCGGACTGGGATCCCGATGAGCAAGGCGACGACGACCTCATCAACGCCAAGGCACGCGCCGCGGCCCACTTCGGCGCTTGGGCCCTCGCGACGGATCCCGACGTCATCGACATGGAGCTGCCCAATGTCTCCATGGATGTGTATTTCTCGGCGGGGCCGTCGGACAGGTCGCCGCCGTTTGGGTGTTCGTCAAGGATCATGGGCCAACACAACCACACGGCGATCTGCACATTGTATCGAGTGCGCTTGCGGGCCGTTCTGACTACATCGGGCGGAATGCAAACCAACGTTGAGGTGACCAAACTGCTGAATGCTAGTCGCGATAACGTAGATCGTTTTCAGCCAGTGTTGAGTTCAGATGGTCGGTCACTCGCCTACACGACTCGTTATACCGACGCAGATGGTAGCCCGTCCGGAATGATGAGCGAACACTCAATCGACGTGCTCGACATGGAGAACAAGCACCGTGCAATGGTATCGGCGTCGGGCTATAGCGGCGGCGGCCATCAATTTCCTATGTGGCGCACGCCGAGCCGACTCGCCTGGACCATCGGCGATGAGAATTCCGATACCGCGAAGTCTTCCAGAGACAGCATCGGATCAGCCGTCGTCCAGAATGACGGCGCGTCGTTTCGGGTGCGAGGGGAGGTGGCTCTCCTTGGCCCGAAGGCTGGGATTACGTCGCGAACCACGCTTGATAAGGGCGTCGAGGCGTCGGACGTGGACTTCGCTGACTCCGACCAGCAGCCCGCGGCGGCGGAACCAAATGATGGCGGCAGGAACGTCGTCATGCACTCGAAGGATTTTGTCCCCGAAGAAGATGAGGCGGACGAGAAGGAGTCTGGTGCGGCTCCGATTGTCGTCAGGTTAACGGGGAATGGAACAACCGTAGAATACGAACGGTTTGAACTAGGGATCCGCGATGATAAATATCCTGTACCCGAGTGCCATCACCCTTCGTGGTCATCGCAGAACGAGATTATGTGCCACGACCACATTGGAACGAAGATTGACGGTGTTACCTGGCGACCATCTCTCGTCTACCTCAAGGCAGCCCAACGCTCAACTGTCTGGTACCCTTCCGGCTCAGGAGACCCTAGGTCCGCGCCAGTGGATTCATTTCCACTACCAAGCCTTCGGAAACTGCTCCGCGCGCTCAGGCACGCTTACCTCTATGCTTTTGGATTAGATGGCCCCATCGAACAAGCTCGTTCCGTTTCATTCAAGTATTCTCGATTCACGCCGGACTCAAATTACATCATCACCACACTCATGATCTCGAGCCAAACCGACTTCAACAAGCCCATTACCGAGAGCGCTCAATCGGGTACCAACGCGTTGTCTCGCGTTGTCCTAATCCATCGGACGACGACCGCCATGTGGGATCTCACTACGCTGGTGGAGGCCTATGAAGGTGCAGTGGCGGGTAGTTATGGAGCGTTCGCTCCTTCCTGCGCAGAACGGTCATGATCATATTCGCCGCGATGGTTTTCGCCTGCGATGAAGGCAGGCCGCAGCACGCTGCGGCAGACCACCCCGTGCTCAAACGCGCTCGGCCAGAGGTTTTTAAACAGGTCGTCGTAGGCAACACCCAGGCCTGCGCGCTTCGAGAGGATGGGAGCGTGAAGTGCTGGGGTGCTACGGAGGAAGAGATCGAGATTGGCACCCTGGATATATACTACCATGATGGTGATTCGCCAGCGGGATCATACGAGCGTCTACACATCTCTGGGATGTCTCGCTCTGGACATCCCACAAACTCCGCGAGCGGTCGTGTTTGTGCGATTGAGCGTGGCGCGCTGACCATCTGCTGCTGGGGTCGGCTTGATTTTAGTCGCCGGGGTGACGATGAATGCGCGCCCATGTTAACCACCTCTGCATCTCAACCCTTCATCGAGGTCGTCAACGGCGAGACTAAGGTATGTGGCCTAACGAGTGACGGAAATTTGCGTTGTCTTGATGACCACCTGATGGAGTACTCTGTCCCAAACATCGTGAACATCTCCGGCACCGGCTATTCCGTCTGTGCTCTTTTGCAAGATGCGACATACGACTCCGCAATCCTCAGCTACGGCGCGTGTACTGAGTCGGGGATGATCGGTGACGCGACCAGCGCTCTCCCAAAGGGCCTGAATAATCCTTCGCTTGTGGACGGATCTCCGGGCTGCTTCTGGCAGTCAGACCCGGGAATCATTCGGTGCTCCGACAGTCGAGGCGACTGGGATCCGGGGCCGGGAATGGTCGGCGCAGCGGGTACCTATTTCACAACTTGCGCCATCTACGAATCCGGCGTGGTCCGCTGCGAGACACCCTACTACGATACCACGGTTTCCGACCTTACCAGCGACTGGCCCGACGACCCTGTCGGCCAGTTCAAGCAGCTCGCCTTGTGGCCCGACAGCGCCAGCGTCGGCTGCGGCGTTACCATCGACGGAGAGATCTCCTGCTGGGGCTCACCCACGGGGCAAGCCCGAAGGATCGTCAGCGATGCCCCCTGAGCGCCGAGCCTTTGCCCTGCTCCTCTTCAGCGCCCTCTGCGCATGTGGCGTCGATGACCCGTCTCGCCCCGACCCAAAAGACGACGACACGACCGACTACCTCGACCCCCCGGACCGAATCCCTACAGACTCGGGCTCCTTTGACCACGAATATCATCTGCAGACTCTCGCCATCGGCAACACCCAGGTCTGCGCGATTCGTGACAACGGCTGGCCCATCTGCTGGGGCGCGACGGAGGCTGAGATCGAACTCGGCACAGAAGACCTCTATTATTATGATGGTGTGGCGCCTACCGGGGTCAGCTTGTCCAGTGTTCATTTCTCGGGCCTTTCGCGCATGGACGAGCCCCAACACTCTGCCAGCGGCCGCGTCTGCGCCATCTTTGAGGATCCTACGGTCTCCTGCTGCTGGGGGCGGGCCACCAAGTTTGATCAGCTCATGTTCTGCGACTACCGCGAACACGCCCCCGCCGACGACCCATTCACCCAAGTCGTCTCCCTCACCACCGCCGACTGTTTCCTTCAGAGCTCGGGCCGCCTCTGGTGCTGGGATAATGTGGGCCAATGGGACCTCGCCACCGACATCGCCCAGATCTCCACCGCCCACCGCACCCTCTACGCCCTCCACCACGACGGCTCCCTCTCCTCCTGGCTCATCCTCTCCGATGAGTGTGAGACCAACGCCCCCACCGA
>DMNR01000298.1:0-1996 GCA_003452655.1 Actinomycetota bacterium
CCCGGGGAAACGGTCAAGCTTCGGCTCAAGGGGCCGCTTGCTCACCAGCAGGCATCGGTCGTTCTCCCGCTCTTGCTGCCCGATACTCCGGTTGTCGTGTGGTGGCCCGCCCTCTCCCCCGATCTGCCCGCCGATGACTCTGTGGGCCGGATGGCAAATCGGCGCATCACAGACACATCCATGGCTCGTAAGCCGCTGGACGAACTTGAGAAGCGAATTGCCAATTACCACCCCGGGGATACAGATCTCGCTTGGACGCGGACAACACCGTGGCGGTCAGTGTTGGCAACCGCTCTCGACGAGCCGTACGAGGCCATAGTTGGAGCGACAGTCTCGGCGGAACGCAATAACCCGAGCGCTCAACTGCTCGCTGGTTGGCTGCAGGCCAAACTCAAGGTCCCGGTGAGTGTCAAGAATTCCCGCGGCCCTGGAATCACAGCGGTTGCTTTGCAGACCAAAGGTGGCGAGATCCGGCTTGATCGAGCGGACGGCCGGATGGCATCGCTGAACCGGACGCAAGGAATCTCCCGCAAGATCCCGCTCCCCCGCCGTGAGCTTCGCGACCTAGTCAGCGAGGAACTGCGTCGCCTTGATTCCGATGAGGTCTACGCCGAAGCCCTCGCGGAACTCGCCAAGGGCCTCGGCGAGCCCACCAAAGCACGCCGCACTACCAAACCCACACCGACATCTTCCAAGGTGGCAATTCCACCCGCTGCCACCAAGACGACTAGAGCGACCAAGACCTCAGCACGCAAACCCCCGAAAGCACCCCGACAATCAAGAAAGAAGGCCACCACGTGAGCACCGACCAAGAGGTATTCATCTACCCGGATCACGACACTCTCGCGGCAGCGATCGGCGCTCGCTTGGTGACCGCCATCGCCGACGCACAACAGGCCCGAGGGACCGCACACATCTCACTCACGGGTGGACGTGGCGGCACTTCAGCCCTTGCTGCAACGCTGGCTGATCCAGCGTGCGGTGCGGTCGACTGGTCAAATGTCGATTTTTGGTGGTCCGATGAGCGATTCCTGCCCGCCGGGGATCCCCAGCGCAACGAGACAGACTCTCGAGCGGCATTGCTTGACCATGTCAACGCACTACCCGAAAAGATCCACTACATGCCGCGCCTCGGCGAAGAGTACGGCGATGATGTGGACGCAGCGGCAGCCGGTTACGCCACGGAACTCGCGAGAGCATTCAACGGTGAGCAGGCGGTCTTCGACGTCAGCATGTTGGGCATCGGCGAAGACGCACACGTGGCCTCGTTATTCCCCGGCCGCGAAGAACAGTTCGCCGCTGCAACGTGCGTTTCAGTGCGCAACTCCCCCAAACCTCCACCAACGCGCACCACGTTCAATATGGCGACGATCCAGTCTTCGCGTGAGGTGTGGTTGATCGCCTCAGGTGCAGGAAAGGCCGACGCGATCAAACTGGCCACCTCAGGCCTACCCGCCAAAGAAGCGCCAGCAGGCGCGGCCCGCGGGTTGAACCGGTCGCTGGTGCTGTGCGACCAGGACGCCGCCGCCGAAATCTCGTAGCTTCAGCTTTGGCCGGGGCGCCACCCCAAGCCACTGGTGGTCGACCGGCGTCTAGATCAGCGGCACAGTAGGTCGTTGTCGAGTAGGTCGGGATTCCATTCGAAGTCCGACGTCACCCAGAACCCGTATCCGAAGTTTGCGCGGACCTTCATGTATTGCCAGCCCGCGAAGACGGGTCGGGCGTAGTCCGTGCCGTCCCACGCTTTGCATTCGATTCGTTTGCGGCCCGATAGCTTGATCTTGATCGGTAGCTTCTGGCAGGTTTCAAGTCCTTCACAGGACTTGTAGTGTCCGTACCCGGTGGCTGTTCGTGTTCCCCAGTTCTTCCACACCAAGCGCTTCATCGTTCCGCCGCCGGTTTGATTCCTCAGGACCATGCTGCGTGGCTTGACCCGGCACCGACCATGCATCTCTAGCGAGTCCGACCTGACCATGTTGCTGTAACCGGCCAGGCA
>DMNR01000298.1:2179-2594 GCA_003452655.1 Actinomycetota bacterium
CGTGGGCGCGGCAAGACGAGTTGCCCTGTTCGAAAGGGTGCCGCGGGGGCGCATGTTGTCTCCTGGGGTTGGTCTGGCAAGCACTCACTGGCTAGCAGTGTCTGATCTGTAGGATCGCACGAATGGTGGCACCAATCACGTCCCCTCTTCTGGGGACTAGCTCTCGGTGCTGAGACCGCCAAACGGTGGCCCTAGGGTCAACGATGCAGTCTCACTTGCAGCAGTTCATTTGGCCGTGAGGTCCTGTGCGCGTCGGCGAGCCTCATCCGCATCCTGGCCGCGACCCATCCGTTCATAGACGATCGCAAGATTCTGCCAAGGTTGCGGGCTTGTTGGTGCAAGTTCGGCCGCCTCCAGAAATAGCGATTCTGCCCGTACCAGATCGCCACTTTGCGCGGCGATGACTCCGGCCAGG
>DMNR01000316.1 GCA_003452655.1 Actinomycetota bacterium
GCCGGGCCCATCTCGTTGCTGACGTTCGTGAAAATCACGAGGCTGGTGGCCACCCACACAATCGTGAGCCCAAACGTCGTGACAGCCGACCACTTGACTGTGATCGACGGAATCTTCACCGTCGCCATGTTCGGCCAGCGCTTGTCCATCAGCTTCAATACGAGCAGCGCAATGACCGCATTGAACATGATGATGAGGAAGCCCAGCGCCGGGGTGCTGACCAGGCTCACTGGCTGAATGATCTCTGGCGCTCCACCCAGCCGGTACGCAATCCAGTAGTTGCTTCCCAACAAGAGGTTGCCCTCGAAGATGACCTCAAGTCCGACCCACAGCAGCGGCAATTGAACGATGAACCACTTGTAGTTGGTTCGCTCTGTGAACTTGCGTTCGAATATCGCAAGAAGGAACCAGAACGCTGCGATTAGCAGCGAGGCTAGGTAGACGACCGCTGGAGGAAGGACTCCCCCGCCCTGCAGCAGGAGCGCCAACCAGTAGCCGAATGCCGCGATCGCGAATGCGAAGGGAGCGAGCTTGCGAGGGAACAGTCGGTACGCAGCGACATACATGGGAACAAATGCGATGAATACGAGCGGCCAGAGATTGAACGTGTAGTTCCACATCACGAATAGCAGCACCGCACTGAAGAGCGAGAATGCGAACCCCAGGATGATTCGGCCAGCGCCTACTCGTTGGGGATCTTCAGATGCGGGTACGTCCGCAGAAGCCGTTGTGTCGCCCGGAACCGGCTCGTGTGAATCCGACATTGACTGACTCCTTGATCAATATGCCCGGTGTGGACGCTACTCAAGGAGTCAGACCAATGCGCGGCGACTAGCCCTTTGGAACGTCACACGCGAGTCACTGGTCAGTCCCGCCAGAGGAAGACGTTGGGCTGCACGTGGGTGAGCGAGGTGTTCCGCTTGATGACGTCGGAGAGCCGAGTGGACCCCACATCGCGAACCCCGGCAACGGGCGATTGGTTCTCGAAGTAGTGCCGGTCACCATTTCGCAAAGCGGAGAACTGTCGACCCATGATCCGCTGGAAGAGCGGACCAACCGACGAACCGGGTGCGTGGGCCTCCGCGAGACCTCCGGTCCACAGGTCGATGTTGTCAACCGTCCCGTAGAGGTCCCGCAGCTTATTCTGCGATGCGACGTTGGGCGTGATGCCAGCGAAGCTCGTGACCCTTGGCAGCCCATAGGCGGCCCGGATCGAGTTGTAGTCAGCGAGCCCGTGATCGCGCCCACGCTGAATGTTGAGCGCTGGGTGATCGAATCCCCCCTGACCCGGCCGACCAAACAGGAAGTTGCGAATCTCATCGATCAGTTTCGTGTCAACTTCCTGCGCAGTCTCAGATGCGACGGCCTTGAGGAAGGGATCGATGTCGCCCTCATGATTCGGCAACGACGGATCGTAGACGGTCGTGTTGAAGAAGCCATCCCGCAGCTGTATCGGCCCTTGCGGCGTATCGGTGCCATCGTCGTCCATTCGACCGACGTCGGAATCAAGCGTGCTGTGACCGAACCTGAACGCACCTGTCGAGAACTCCGTGTCGATCCCGGGGTTCGCGTCAGCCTGATACCCCGTGTAGTGCGCCACTGCACCTTGCCCCAGCAGCGCCGGTAGGAATTCGTTGAAGACGATCGCTTGGAGTTCGGCGCAAACTGCGCGGCGTGCCTCCTGGTAGAGCTGCTCATCAGTCCAGGTGGGATTGCGGCTCGCCAGGCTAGTCGCCACCCGGTTGTGCTCGCGCATGAACAGCGTCTGCATTGCGACCAGTGCGGGGTTCTCGTTTGCACGGGTATCCCCCGCCAAGAACAAGTTGGCGTCGCTGACGACATGAGCATCGTTGTCATTCGGAAACCCGTCGGTGTTGAACGGCAACATGTTGCCGGTACTGGTCCTCAATTTGCCGCCAGAGAACGTTCGCAGCGCGGCAGCCCGGGTGGCGTCCGATCCGTAGACCTGCGAGCCGTCGATAAATGCCGTCACGGAGTTCACTTGCTGCCGGGGGTTGTCGGAACTGGTGCCCGTCGCGGGATCAAATACGCTCCGCTTCAAACCAATGGTCTTTGTCCCTGTGCTCGTCGGGTCGAATTCCGGGTCACCCATTGGCACCTGAATCGGGAACGAGGCTCCCCCTGTCGTCTTTGTCTGCGACAGATCGTGGTCGAGGAATTGGCCAAAGACATAGATCATTCCGGAGAGGTTCCGCCGGTTAAGGATGTCATCGGATTGCGCGCTGAGGGAGTTGCTGACGGCCCTCCCGCTTGGCCGATCCGCGCCGGTTGGCGTCGACACCCCATCGCCATAGGTCGCCGATGATTGGCGCCGGAGGTTGATGCCTGCCGATCCCCAACTGGAGTGCGACAAGTTATTGCCTGACCCATCGGTCGAGTACCACGTGGCGGAATCGGGAGCAGGTCTGGTGGGCGGATTCGGGGCAGGCGGCGGAGCAGGGGTTCGCGGCGGCGCCTGTGGCGGCCGCTTCTTCTTCGCATGCTTCTTCGCATGCCTCTTCGCCTTCTTCTTTGCCTTCTCCGCTTTGGCCTTCGCCGCCTTCGCCTTCGCGGCCTTGGCCGTGGACGTGCTCGCGGACTTCGCGGCGGGAGCCGCACTGGCATCCGTGGCCGCGACGAGTGCGATGACCCCACTGCCGACCAGCGCTATCGCCGTCAAAGTGGCGATAGCGGGTCGCGTATTGCACTTCGATGCTGCGCCTGATGACCTCATGCGAGACCCTCCCTCTCGGTCCCGGTGCAAGGACTGGAACGAATCGCCTTGTCCGGTCAAACAAGCATCTGCTTGATCATCGGGAATACCTAGAGGCGTTCGAGTGAATAGGGAATTCACAGGTTGCTGACAGGTTGCGCTACCTCTTCTTGATGCCACGTGTTGATGCCACTCTTCACGCCGACACCCGGTCCTCCCCCGTTCACCGTGCGGACCTCGAGGTAGAGCTTCTTTGACTTGCGTTTGATGACGAGCTTCGTGGCGGTTCTTTCACTCGACCACGCCGTCGTCGCTAACTTCGACTTCTTGAAAGCAACGCGGTAGTGACATCCGCTTGCTCCTGAGACGGCCGCCCACTTGCGCCGCCGGGCGACTAGACACCCCGCGGCCTTACCCGAACGGGCTACCCGAATTTCAGCATCCACGCGGACTTCGGCTCAACGATCGCATCATGATCCTCGTCAACTGCACGCCTTCCCGATAGCGTGAACCCAACCCTTGGAGGAATCATGAAATCTCGCGCCATCGCAATCACCGCAATCGCGTCTACTGCCGTCATCGGTCTCGGTGCTTGCAGCAGCAGCACAACAACTTCCAATCTACCGGCGCCTTCCAATAGCTCGGCGCCGACTGCGGATCTCAACACCATGAATGCAAATGGCGTGACCTACAAGTACCCCAAGAGCTGGTCGGAACGAACCGACATCAGCACCCAGGCGCAGCAGGGCAACCGAGTGTGGCAACAGGCCGTGGGACCCGATTCTGTGAGTCTTTCGATCCTGAGCCAATACGACCTCAATGTTGAGGTGACTCCCGAGAACGCCTCGCAACTCCAGAGCGAAGTCGAGACAACATTGTCGAATCTCGCCCAACAAGCCGGTGGCTCGACGACCTCCCCGGTCAAGGCTGAACAGACGGCCGGGCTTCCCGGTTTCACTGCAACCCTCAAGGTCAAGAACCCCTCTGGCACCGAGGTTGAGAGCACTGTATGGCTCTTCTTCAAGGGCAAGACGGAGTTCTTCCTCAACTGCCAATACGTCACTGCACAGCAGGCGGAACTTCTGGCCGGATGTAACACCATCCGGACCACCTTCGCGATCACCGGCTAGCGGCCGCAAATTGTGGCCGAAGGTCCTCGCGAACAGGTGACCTTCGGCCACACAAATCCCGCCTCCGCCGGGCGATAGTAGTTAGATACTTGTAGCGTCAACGTCTCAGTTGGCGGTGACTCGGTTGAGGGCAAGACGGTAGCGGAGGCGGTGCCATGTCGGGATCTGCGTATTCGATGCCGATTGCCGTTCCGATCGTCGCTGGAACCGCCATCAAGGGTTTGGCCGCGAATGTCATGATGCGCGGCGTCATGGAGCGGCACCCCAACGCATTTCTCGTCACCCTCCAGAACTTCGGCGTCACGGTTCCACTTACCCGATCGCAACAGCACATCGCGGAGGACATTCGTAAAGGCCTGGCCGGTCAAGGCCGACTTCCCGACTGTCCGCTCGTCCTCGTCGGGCATTCGCAGGGGGCATTGGCCGCACTTCGTTTTGCTATCGACAACCCCGAACAGGTGAAGCACGTCTTCTCAATCGGCTGCCCCTGGCACGGCTCGGTGAGCGCGGGGTTCTGGTCGAACCGAGTCGTAAAGGTGACCGGGCGCAACTTCGTCCCGGCGCTACGAGACATGGCCCCCAATTCCGAGTTCCTCACGCAACTCCACGCGGATATTCCGACCATTGCCGACCGCGTAACAAACATCTACAGCACCCACGAGATCTTCATTCGGCCCTACGTGTCAGCACACATCGATGTTCCCGGGGTCAGCAACGTATTGATTGCGACGAAGGACGAGTACGCGAAGCACTTGCGCACCTTCCCGGACCTGCCCGTTGATGAACTCATCCTTGGGCGCGTCACCCACGCCGGAGAGATGAACACCCCCGAGGTCCGATCGCTGGTGTGGCGAAAG
>DMNR01000164.1 GCA_003452655.1 Actinomycetota bacterium
GGAACTGTCGCGATGGCGAACCGTGGACCGAACACTTCAAGCAGTCAATTCTTCCTCGTCTACAAGGACACAATGTTGGGCCCGAACTACTCAATTGTCGGCCAGGTCACGACCGGCCTAGACGTCATTGAGTACGTTGCTGCCCAAGGTGTGTCGGATTCCTCATCGAATCCTGCTGATGGAACCCCGGCGCAGCCACTCGTTATCAAGACCGCAACCGTGAGGAACGGACCATGACTTCCACCCCGCCCAGCCCGCTGAGTTCGGCAGCTCCAGCAACCAGTTTTGGTGAGGTGGGGCCTGACGGCACCGTGTTCCTCCGATTGCCTGACGGGTCGCAACGTGAAGTAGGCCAGTGGGCCGCCGGGGATTCGCAGGCGGGCCTCGAGTTTTTCGCACGCAAGTACGCGGATCTGGTGACAGAGATCGACGTCGCTGCCAAACGTCTGGCTGACGACCGCAGTACTCCCGCACAGGCTGCGACAATCGTCGAACGCGTTCGCAAATCCGTCCTAGAACCTGCGTTTGTCGGTGACATGGCCGCCCTCGTCGCACGAATTGGTCAGCTCGAAGTACTGATCAACGTCAAGAAGGAATCGCTAGCAGAAGCCAAGGAGTCTCAGAAGAAGAGCGCACTTGAGGCGCGCGAGAAGCTTGTCGCTGAATCCGAGAAGCTCGCCGGTTCCAAGTCATGGAAGGTCACGACTGAGCGCTTCACGGCCATCGTCGAGGAGTGGAAGGCGATTCCGCGATTCGATCGCGCGAAGGAGAACGAACTCTGGAAGCAGATTTCGACTGCCCGCACGACGTTCGACAAGGCCCGACGAGCTCACTACTCCGAGCTCGATGCCGCTCGCACGCAGGCAAAAGAGGCCAAGGAGAAGCTGGTCAAGAAGGCTCAGGAACTGTCGTCATCGAAAGACTGGCAGAAGACAACCGTCGAGTACCGAAAGCTGCTCGATCAATGGAAGAAAGCTGGCCGCGCTGGCAAAGCCGATGACAAGCTGTGGGACCGTTTCCGCGCGGCCCAAGACGTGTTCTTCTCCGCTCGCAACGAGGTATTCGCAGAGCAGAATGAAGAAGAGAAGAAGGCGTTACAGGTCAAAGAAGGGTTGCTCGCCGAGGCGGAGAAGCTGCTCCCCGTCAAGGATCTGGGCGCCGCCAAGAAGGCGCTTCGTTCGATCCAAGATCGCTGGGATAAGGCCGGTCGAGTGCCACGAAACGACGTCCGCCGAATTGAGGCCCGACTAAAGAAGGTCGAAGACGAGGTACGCGCTTCGGAATCGGCAAAATGGAAAACCAAGAACCCTGAGCTTCAAGGCCGTGCGAACGACACAGTGACGAGGTTCCGTGAGGCTGTCGAGAAGCGTGAGCGGGCTCTTCAGCGCGCGAAGGATTCAGGCGACGCCGGAGCCATCTCCAAGGCCGAGTCAGAACTCGATGGCGCCAAGGCAATGCTCGCAGTTGCTGAGCAGGCATCTTCGAAGCTGAACTAAAACTGATCACAACGGCAGCACCCGCTGTGATCAGAGATTCGTTCGCAAGGGTGATGTGTGCCACTTCGTGGCAGATTTGCCCTCACATGGGGCATGGCGAGTGGCGCATCGATGCACGTTAATTGACGATGGCTCCCATGTTTGAAACCTTCAATGGCTTGCCCCTGCATCCACTCGTCGTACACGCGGCGGTTGTCTTTATTCCACTCACGTGCGTCGGGACGATCCTCATTGCGATCAAACGGTCGTGGCGCAAATCCTTGGGGTGGTGGGTACTGGCCATCGCCTTCCTCAGCGTCGGATTTGCCGCCGTTGCGAAAGAATCTGGCGAGGCGCTCGCGAAGAAGATCGGCGAACCACTTGTCCATGCTCAACTAGGCGACACCCTGCCCTTCATTGCCGGCATCATGTTCCTCGCCGTGGCGGCCCTGGTGCTAGCCGACTTTGCGATGGACCGTGGCAAGGAGAAGACCGGCAAACAACCGGTCTTGGTTACGATCCTTGCCATCGTTGCCGTGATCATCTCGATTGGTGCCACAGTTCAGACAGTTCGGGTCGGCGACTCCGGAGCTAAGGCCGTGTGGGCGAATGCCCTTAACCCCGCGGCGAGTCCCACACCCTCCGGCTCGGGCTCGGCAGGTTCTGCAACCTACACATTGGCGCAAGTCCAGGCTCACAACACCGCGGCGGACTGCTGGACGACCATTAGCGGCAAGGTCTACAACCTCACGACGTGGGAGGACCAACATCCAGGTGGTGCCGACCGAATCATTGCCATCTGCGGAAAAGATGGAACCACCGCCTTCGCTGACCAACATGGAACCCAGAAGCGTCCGAACGAGGACCTCTCGAGTTTTCAGATCGGGACCCTCGCGAGCTAGCCCGCGAGCGGTCAGACGCGGTACACGTCGTAGACGCCTTCGACACCGCGAACGGTCTTCAGGAGGGAACCGAGGTGCTTCGGGTCGGCCATCTCGAACGTGAATCGCGAGAGTGCAATCTTGTCGCGGCTCGTAGCCACCGACGCGGAAAGAATGTTCACATGCTGATCGGAAAGAGCGCGGGTGACGTCGGAGAGCAGGCGGGAACGATCAAGTGCCTCGACCTGAATGTTGACGAGAAAGACGCTGTTCGCAGTCGGGGCCCACTCGACCGCAACCATTCGTGAGGAGTCCTCGCTCAGCGCCGGAACATTGACGCAGGAAGCTCTGTGAACGGAAACCCCAGAACCGCGGGTGATGAAGCCGACGATCTCGTCGCCAGGAACCGGCGTGCAACAGCGCGCCAACTTCACCCAGATATCTTCCATTCCCGCGACGACAATTCCCGGGTCGAGTGCCCCACGAGTTCGACGAGGTGCAACCTTGTCCGGCGTCGCGTCCTCTGCCATGTCCTCGATGGCGCCTTCTTCGCCGCCCACCGCTTGGACGATGCGAGTGACCACGGCGGCGGCCGACAAACGCCCTTCACCGATGGCTGCATACAGCGCTGTGATGTCGGCGTATCGCAGGTCCTGGGCAATAGGTACCAAGCTGGTTGTCGTCATCAAGCGCTGGATCGGCAGGCCCTGCTTGCGCATCGCCCGACTCAACTGGTCTTTCCCGATTTCAACAGCTTCTTCGCGACGCTCTTTGGAGAACCAACTCTTGATCTTGTTTCTCGCACGCGGTGAGACGGCAAAAGTCAGCCAGTCACGGCTCGGTCCGGCGTTCTCGGCCTTCGATGTGAACACCTCAACAACGTCACCGTTGTCCAACTTCGATTCGAGCGAGACCAAATTTCCGTTGACTCGTGCCCCCACACACCGATGACCCACCTCCGTGTGCACGGCGTATGCAAAGTCAACCGAGGTGGCCCCGGCAGGCAGCGCGATGACGTCACCCTTCGGCGTGAACACGTAAACCTCGGTATTGGCCAAGTCGTAGCGCAACGTGTCGAGGAACTCTGCCGGATCCTCGGTCTCCCGCTGCCACTCGAGCAGTTGGCGCAGCCAACCCATGTCGTCTGGGCCGTGCTTGCCGCCGACGTCGTCCTGCTTGTACCGCCAATGTGCGGCAACACCGAATTCAGCCGAACGATCCATCTCGTAACTACGAATCTGCAACTCGACCGGCTTGCCTTCGGGGCCAATCACTGTCGTATGCAATGACTGGTACATCGTGAACTTCGGCATCGCGATGTAGTCCTTGAACCGTCCGGGAACCGGGTTCCAGCGGGCGTGAACCACCCCGAGGGCCGCGTAGCAGTCCCTGACTGAGTCCACCAGGATGCGCACGCCAACGAGGTCGTAGATGTCCGCAAAATCGCGGCCACGCACGATCATCTTCTGATAGATCGAGTAGTAGTGCTTGGGGCGACCAATAATCTTGGCCTTGATTTTCGCGCCGCGCAGGTCATCTTCAACTGCCGCGATCACCCGCGCCAAGTACTTGTCCCTACTTGGCTGGCGCTGAGACACCAAGCGCACGATTTCTTCGTACATCTTCGGGTAGAGCGTCTCAAAGGAAAGGTCCTCGAGTTCCCACTTCATGGTGTTCATGCCGAGTCGATGGGCCAAGGGCGCATAAATTTCGAGAGTCTCCCGAGCCTTACGCTCCTGCTTGTCCGGCGGCATCCACTTGAGGGTGCGCATATTGTGAAGGCGGTCGGCCAACTTGATCACGAGCACGCGAATGTCGCGAGCCATCGCAACAACCATCTTGCGCACAGTCTCGGCGGTAGAGGCATCTCCGTACTTCACCTTGTCGAGCTTCGTGACGCCGTCAACGAGGCGAGCGATTTCGTCGCCGAAATCCTCGCGCAACGCGTCTATCGAATAGGAGGTGTCCTCGACAGTGTCATGCAGTAACGCGGCTGCCAGTGTCGGAGCCGTCATTCCGAGATCGGCAAGAATTCCCGCCACAGCTACTGGATGCGTAATGTACGGATCACCGCTTCGGCGGACCTGATGTTTGTGGTACTCGGCCGCCACTTCGTACGCCCGAATTACGACCTGCCGGTCGGCCTTGGGATGAAATTGCCGGAGCTTACGCAGCAGCGGCTCGAGTTCCGGGTAGGTCGGCCGTGAGCCACCAAGGCGGGCCAACGCCCGCCGCCTCAGTGGAGTCGGGTTGTCGGGGGCACCAGGCGTTGTGAGCTCTTGGGACACTGGCACCTCCCGATTCGCATGTCGCCGTCACCATGCCGTCAGGCAGGTATGGGCAGCCTAGTCAGACGATGCC
>DMNR01000009.1 GCA_003452655.1 Actinomycetota bacterium
GCGAACTTACGGTCAGTGCTCGGCGAGGCCGTTTCGACTTGGGCCAGCGAGGTTGTGGCCGGAACCTATCCAGGCACCGAACACGAATACCACTGAGGCAGACCGCGAGGGCTGACTAGGCGCGCGGTGTCTTCGAGAGGTTCGCACATCTGGCACCAGAGGCCATGCGAGATCGGACCCAGGCAGCACCAACACCGGTGGCACGTCGCGGCAAACCGTCCGCGCCGATCTTCACCGGCGTATAGGACATCCGCGCTGGCTTGCCGTCAACGATGTCCACATTGAGCACTGCGCTGTACTTCGAGTATTGGTTGTACCAAACGAAGTTGCCCAGGCTGTAGCCAACGGCGGCGGTGCCAGCGAAGCCTGCACCCTGAAGCACGTGCGGGTGCGATCCCACAATGACGTCAGCGCCAGCACTGCGCAGGCGTGCCATCAGCGAGGTCTGTCGACCTGAGGGGCAGGGGTTCGCTTCAATCCCCCAGTGCATGTCGATGACGACGACGTCAACCTTCGTCGACCACTGCCTGATCGCCGACAGCAGCGCGGCCTCACGCTTTGGCGTAATCACCAACCCTGCCGAACTCGGCCCGGCAACCCACTTGCGCGTCAACGCGGCGGGGTTCTTCTCGTCCGATAGCGGCTCGGCATTCATCCCCGCGAAATACGCGAACGTAGTGCCGCGGACATCCTTGACCCATGGCTTGATGGCCTCGGCGGCATTAGCACCAATGCCGACTACCGGCAGACGCGATGATGCCCTCGCACGCAGCGTGTCTGCCAGTCCCACGGAACCGTAGTCGAGCGCGTGATTATTGGCCATGGACACGACGTCCACACCACGTGCCCGCAGTGTCTTGAGCACCTTGGTTGGCGCGCGGAAGCTGAATTCCTTGGGCGTGACGTGACCTCGTGAGGTCAACGCAGTCTCCAGGTTCAACATGGCGATATCGGAGTCGGCGAGCAGTCCTGGGACAGTTCGAAGTCCCGAACTCCCCGCCTGTTTACGAACCTTGTCGGCGAAATGGACGTCACCGGCGAAACTCAGTCGCACGGTTGAGTCCGCAATCCCAGATCGAGGGGTAACGGGCAACACGTCACTGGCCGACACTTGCACGTCCGGGACTTCGGACTCCGAAGGCGGCGTTGCCGCTTCTGGCGCCTCCGCGGAGACTTCACCGGGAACGGCCTCCACGAGAACCGAACTCTCGCCATCCTCGGCCGCGGCCGGTACCGGTGCAGTGATCAGCACAGCGGCAGCGACCGGGAGCAGCGCTCCGATTGCGCACGCCGTTACAGCCTTACGGTTGCGCACACTCGTGTCCCCCACGAAATCCAACTCTCTAGATCGTCCACCACGATGCTTCGCGACGACGACCCCTTGAAGCCGCAGCGAATACCCCCACCGGTAGATCAACAAATCTACACGTCGGTAATGCGCACTCCAGCGTGGGACTTGTAGCGGCGGTTCATCGAGATCAAGTTCGCGGTGAAGGCTTCGACCTGACCGGCGTTGCGGAGCCGACCCGCGTACAACCCTCGGAGCCCCGGAATCTGGTTTGCCAGTGCCGAGACCACATCAGTGGCATCGCGATCGTCACCGAGCACGAGGACGTCTGTGTCTAGCGTCGTTATCGCCGGATCGAGCAGCAGCACGGCACTGATGTGGTGGAACGCCGCGACGACGCGAGACCGGGGAAGAAGTTCGGCGGCTTGTTGGGCGGCACTCCCCTGCTCGACCGGCAGCGCGTAGGCACCGGCCTTGTCGAACCCCAATGGGTTGACGCAGTCGATGAGGATCTTGCCCCTGAGGGGTTCTGCCAGAGAGGACAACAGCTCGGCGTGACCTGCCCACGGGACCGCGGCAACCACGACATCTGTACCCGCGGCGCACTCAGCATTTGCCGCACCCGTCACGCCATGGCCAAGTTCGGCAGCACTTGCGGCGGCGCGTTGGGCATCGCGTGAACCGATCACCACGGTGTGCCCCGCCTGGGCCCACCGCAGTGCCAGGCCCCGTCCCTGTTCGCCGGTTCCACCCAGAACGCCGATGCTCAGATCGGAAACGTCGGGCAGGTCGAACGGGTCACGGGGGGTCTGTTTCACGGCGTCAGTCATGGGGCAAAGCGTCCCAGAAACTCACGGATCCGCTGCGCAGTGGGGTAAACCGCTATTCGTTGTCGCCATCCCAGGTTGCGTTTTCCTGGTCCCACTTCTCATTGCGGGCGCGCGCATTCTCAAGCGCATTAGCCGCAGCATCCTCAGTCTCGAATGGGCCGAGGCGCTCTGAATTTGGGGCACCAGGACCCTCTTCGACTTTGTTGGTCAGCAGGTTGTACCACCAGGCCACAACGACTCCCGTAGATCTCAGGCGACCCGACGTGGTCGCTTGAGCAGAATAGCGACTCCAAGGCCCTCACCGCATCCGTCGTTGCATCTACACTCTGCGCATGCCGCTGCAACCGGGAACTGTGAGCCCCATTCGGACTGTGCCCGCATCGATCGCGCGTCCTGAGTACGTCGGCAAAGACCGAGTCGCCCCGTACGTTGGCCCAGAGGTCAAGGACGCCGAAACCATCGAACTGATGCGCATCGCCGGACGCCTTGGCGCCCAAGCCCTCGCCGAGGTTGGCCGCAACGTCGCGCCAGGCATCACTACCGATGAGCTCGACCGAATCGGCCACGAGTTCCTGTGCGATCACGGCGCATATCCCTCGACCCTGGAATACCCGGGTTCGGGCGGACACGCCCCTTACCCGAAGTCGCTGTGCAGTTCGCTCAATGAGTGCATCTGCCACGGAATCCCTGACTCAACAGTCATTGCCGATGGCGACATCGTGAACATCGACATCACGGCCTTCATCGGAGGGGTTCATGGCGATACCAACGCAACGTTCCTTGCCGGGGACGTCTCAGAAGAGAACCGACTGCTCGTTGAACGCACTCACGAAGCCACCATGCGTGCGATCAAGGCTGTCGCGCCAGGGCGTTCCCTGTCCGTGGTCGGACGAGTGATCGAGTCGTACGCGAAGCGGTTTGGGTACGGGGTTGTTCGCGATTTCACTGGCCATGGGATTGGCACTGCGTTCCACTCTGGCCTCATCGTTCCGCATTACGACGACCCGAACCTCAACGTAGAACTCGAAGCCGGGATGACGTTCACGATTGAGCCAATGCTGACTCTCGGAAGCATCGACTACGACGTGTGGGACGACTCCTGGACGGTCGTCACTCGGGACGGTAAATGGACTGCCCAGTTCGAACACACGATCTTGGTGACCGACACCGGTTCAGAAATCCTCACACTTCCGTAGCCGTCCAGTGAGTTCATCAGACTCGGACGCTGCCAGCGAAACTTCAGAAGCGACCAACCGATCCCGCTGGCGGATGGATCTGAGCCCGCTGAGGGCTTCATCGCAATACCGCAAGTTGTTCTTCGGCGGCGCAAT
>DMNR01000120.1 GCA_003452655.1 Actinomycetota bacterium
CACCTACACATTCACAGTAAGAGCAAGGAACGCTGTCGGGACCAGCGCACGTTCCGCCGCCTCGAGTGCGACCACACCGCGTACCGTCCCAGGCAGACCAACCGCGGTAGTTGCAGTCGCTGGCAACGGTAGCGCTGAGATCCGATGGAAGGCGCCAGTCAGCAACGGCGGATCCGCGATCACCGCGTACACGGCGACTTCCAGTGATGGCGTTCGGAGTTGCACGACGGGCGGTGAGTTGACATGTCAGATCACGGGCTTGGCAAACGGCACTGACTACACATTTAGAGTCACTGCTACCAACATCGCAGGCACAAGCACGAACTCGGCCGCATCGGCTGTCGTCACTCCGGTCACGGTCCCCGATGCGCCAACCTCGGTTGTTGCCGTCGCCGGAAATGGGACAGCAACAGTGTCATACAAGGCGGCAAAGAACGGTGGATCCGTCGTCACGGGCTACACGGTCACTTCAAGCGGCGGGGGACACACGTGCACGACTCACGCTGCACTGACCTGCGCCGTCACAGGCCTGACAAATGGTGTCGCCTATACGTTCACTGTCACCGCAACGAACGCGGTCGGTACGGGTCTGCCATCAGAAGCTTCGACTGCTGTCAGTCCTCGCTCGGTTCCCGGTTCCCCGACGGCAGTTGTGGCGGTCGCGGGCAACGGCACAGCAACGGTCTCATGGGCTGCGCCCGCAGACAACGGTGGCTTTGCGGTCACCCGCTATACAGTTGCACGTGCTGGAACGGCGGGCTTGACTGATTGCATCACCGATTGTGCATTGACTTGTGAAGTCTCAGGTTTGACGAATGGGGTCGCGTACACGTTTGCGGTCTCGGCGACGAACATCGTTGGGACAGGTGCACGATCGACAGCATCAGCAACGGTGACACCGCGCACCATTCCGGGCCGGCCGAGATCTGTCGGGGCGGTTCCCGGCAACAGTAGTTCGACGGTGTCTTGGGTTGCTCCGGCTACTAATGGCGGGTCTACGATCACTGGCTACACGGTGACGGCTAGTGACGGTGGACGTGCGTGTACGACCGGTGGGGCGCTGACTTGCACGGTTGCGGGTTTGACGAATGGGTTGGCGTATACCTTCACTGTCAGTGCGACCAACGAAGC
Organism: Actinomycetota bacterium; assembly: GCA_003452655.1. Lineage (GTDB taxonomy): Bacteria > Actinomycetota > Actinomycetes > S36-B12 > UBA10799 > UBA10799. The sequence goes on from DMNR01000120.1 coordinate 1,132, forward strand.
CGGAATCGGTGCGCCCTCGGCAGCGTCAACGCCCGTTACGCCCCGAACTGTTCCGGATGCCCCATCGTCGGTTGTGGCGGTTGCGGGTGATGGGAAGGCGACTTTGTCGTGGGCGGCGCCGATACGCGACGGTGGATCGACGATATCTGGTTATTCGGCGCGAGTGAGCCCAGGCGGACAAGTTTGTGCGACGACTGGTGCCCTGACCTGTGAGATCACTGGCTTAACGAATGGCAACACGTACACCTACCTCGTGACCGCGACGAACACCGCGGGGACGTCACCGGAAGCTGTCAGTGCCTCCACGATTCTGGAAACCGAACCAGGCGCGCCCATCATTTCCAAAGGCACCGCTGGTGATGGACAGGTCGATTTGGGGTGGACTTTACCGGCGGCGCGTGGTTCGGAGATTGCTGACTATCTGGTGCAGTACTCCACAGACGGTCTGGCTTGGACCACGTTCGACGATGGTATTTCGACTATGCGTGGCGGCGCTGTGACCGGATTGACGAATGGCACGGGCTACCTGTTCCGCGTCGCGGCGGTCAATGGTGTCGGAATGGGCGCCTACAGCGCCACCCTCGGCCCAGTAGCGCCGGCGATCCCAGTACCGGGCGCGCCCGTCAACGTGCAGGCACGGTACGGCGATCGGCAAACAACGGTTTCCTGGAAGGCTCCGCCGGAGAACGGGGGACCGCCGATTCTCGGCTACACGGTCAGCTTGAGCCCAGGGGCGAGTAAGTGCTACACCGTGGCGGAAACCTCTTGCACGGTGTTCGGACTCACGAACGGCGACGAGTACCGCGTCACGGTCACGGCGACGAACGCATTAGGAGTTTCGTTGCCATCACACTCAGTCTCCGTGATCCCGGTGGGCCCACCATCGTCTCCGGTGAACCTGGACGCAGTGTCCCATCAAGATGGGACCGTGACGGTCACGTGGAATCCGCCATTGGACAACGGCGGCAGCAACGTAACTCGCTATCACATCGTGTTGACCAGCACCACACCATTCACCCCAAATTGGGAAGGGATGACAACCGGCACGAGATACACGTTCGCCAATACCAACCACATGGCGAGCTACGTGGTGGCTGTCACGGCCGAGAATGGGTACGCAACGTCTGACGAAGCTCGAGCCGTGGTCAGAAGGTAGCTGCCGTTGGTCGGCTAATGCGGTGACCAGGCCACTCCGTGGAGGAAGCGTTTAGCTGCACGAAATTCGGGGATCGGAGAGCCGACGGCAAGGACCTGGGAAATCGGTGCGCGTAGAAGATCTCACGTCAGCCGATATCGACGAGTTGATCGAAGCCACCAACTTCCTGATCCAGCAGTAGCGCGGCGGAAGATTGCAAGGGAGCGGACTCGTACTGTCCGTATTTTGCGACAGTTTCGATACTCAACTGCGCGAAAGACGTCGCATTGTCAAAGGCCCGCGTCGCGACTCTCTCTTTGAGTCTCACCTTGCGCGCCATGGGACACGGGGTGGTGGATTCGAGGGCTCGACGGTCGGTCCGATCGATGCTGCTGCGGTATCGCGCGTAGNNCCAAATTTGCGTATGACTGCACCGCTACGGCAATGTGGCTGCGCATCCTCGCCGCGCACGCCCCAGCGAGGCGAGCCGGCAAGGCGCGGAAAGTCACCCTCGGCCAGCGGGGTCGTTTGCGTGTATGCGGCGCCGGGATCCTTTATGTTCTCAGTGCCGATCAGCGGTCCATTGCGGTTGTCATCGCTGGATCACTCGCGGCTGCAATGGACGAGCTGCAACTCGATTCCGATACCCCATGGTCAACTGGACATGTGCGTCAGAATGCCCACGACATAGAAGGGCTCGGCATTTCGACAGAGCATCTCCGGGACGAGTCACCCGTCTTGTTGGCGCCAGGGAATGTGGTGAGATCAGGGCGCGCCATCAGGGTTTGGTCAGCTGCCGCTGCGGCCCGCCTCCCGCAATCACCGGGCATCTATCGAATCTACTGCGACCGCGGTGACCTGGCAGATCTCTATATCGGGAAAACGAACAATTTGAAGCGGCGCCTCGAACAGCACAGGCATGGTCCGACAGGGGAGATATATCGGTGGGGCGGCTGGGGTGAGGGTCGCGTGTACTGCGTTGACGTGTTCACTACAAAGGTCGGGGTGGGAGGCGTTGTGCCACTTCAAGTGGACCTATCTCAGGCGGAGAAGGAT
>DMNR01000451.1 GCA_003452655.1 Actinomycetota bacterium
GACTTTCTGCAGCCACTGTTCGCGGGTCTTTGTGCCGACTTTGCGCAGGACCGCGTTTACCAGTCCGGCCGGCGCCTCCCCGGCAACGCTACGCACCAGGTTGACTGAAGTATCAACGGCCGCGTAGGCATCGGTATCCATGAGCAGCAATTGGTAGGTACCCATTCGAAGAACATCGAGCACTCGTGGATCCAATTTGTCCGTGGGCCGGCCACTGCATTCCGTGATCACCGCGTCCAGCAAGCCTCGGTAGCGCAGTGTGCCGTTGACAACCTCGGTGCAGAAACCGGCGTCCCGTATCGACAGTTCCTGGCTGCGTTGAATCGCCGACAACGCGAGGTTCGCGTATGCGTCCGAGCTCCCAACCTCATGCAGCACGTCGTACGCTGCCCGCCTGGCAACATCCACGGTCGGTCGGCGCGTACCCCGCGGGCGCTGCTGCGTCACGTGAGTCGCTCGCCAGTCGCCAGGCGCGCCCCGCGGGCCCAATCCGACGCAGGCATTTCGCGCTTGCCAGGTGCCCGGACAGCTGCCAGTTGCACGGCGTGAGTGGCGGTTCCCACCAGGACCTCATTCTTGCCAACAACAAACTCGCCCGCGGGTACGCCAGAAACGTCAGGCCGCAGCGTGACCGGGCCCAGCTTGAGCCGATCATCGTGACGGGTTGTCCACGCGCCCGGCTGCGGCGTGCACGCTCGGATCATCCGATCGACCGCCAATGCTGGCGTTCCCCAGTCGATTCGCGCATCGTCTGTGAGGATCTTCGGTGCGTAGCTGACGCCGTCGGCCGGTTGGGCAATCGGCGATGCCTCGCCCGATTCGATCGCGTCGAGCGTGCGCACCATGAGTTCAGATCCAGATTCCGCCAGCTCCGAAAGCAAAGTGCCAGCCGTGTCAGTCTTCCGGATGGGAGTGACCACCGTTCCGAACACCGGGCCCGTATCCATCCCCGCCTCGAGGGCAAAGGTGGTCGCGCCGGTGATGTCGTCACCGCGCCAAATCGCGTGTTGAACTGGCGCGGCGCCCCGAAAAGCCGGCAACAACGAAAAGTGGAGGTTGATCCAGCCGAACCGCGGAATGTCCAAGACTGGCTGTGGCAGCAAGGCTCCATATGCGACAACCGGGCAAGCATCCGGCGCCAACTGCGCGAGTTGCGCCATGAATTCGGGTTCCGATGGTTTGTTCGGGCGCAAAATCGGAATCCCGTTCGCTTGCGCGAGCGATGCCACCTCTGACATTGCCATCCGACGCCCGCGCCCGGTCTGGGCATCGGGCCTGGTAACGACCGCGAGCACCTCATGGTGCGAATCAATCAAGGCTTGAAGGGTCGGCAATGCTGGTGCAGGCGTCCCAGCAAATACGAGGCGCACCGGCTAGAACCAGCGATCAAACTGATGTGGGCTGACCTTGACCATCGGAGGCTCCGCTCCGAACCACTGGGATTCGCGAATCTCCTTCATCGCCTTCTTTCGCTCTTCCTTGCTCAACCGATCAATGAACAGCACCCCATCGAGGTGGTCGGTCTCATGCTGGACGCACCGAGCGAGGAGTCCGCTGCCCTCCAACACAACGGGTTCCCCGTGCATGTTGAAGCCCTTCGCGACCGTCCGAACCGCACGGGGAGTGTCGTACACCAAACCCGGCAACGAGAGGCAACCCTCCGGTCCTTCTTCAAGTTCCGACGAAAGGTCAAGATCAGGGTTGATCAAGTGTCCGACCTCGCCATCGACGTCATACGTGAAGACCCGCAGAGAAACGCCAATCTGGTTAGCCGAGAGCCCAGCGCCTGGGGCTCGCAACATCGTCTCGGTGAGGTCTTTGACCAAGACCCGCAGCTCTTTGTCGAATGTTTCGACGGTCGCTGCCGGGCTACGAAGGACTGGATCACCAAATAGTCGAATCGGCTGGACGGTCACAGCAAGGGGCCCTTCATTGTGGAATTCACGTGTGGGTGCAGTCTACGCAGCTAAAGAACCGTCGGCGGATCCATGCGAACCACAACCCGCGACGGGCCAGTTCCACCAGCGCCGGAGATCAGTGCTTCCTTAACAGCGTGAGCGAGTTTGGGACCGTCGCGGCCGGGAGCGAGGATCACGGCGCGAACGTGCGCCGGAGTCCGTCCTGACCCATCAACCGGACTCGGACCGAGCGTTCGCCACGCTGGGTCTGTGTCACATGACTTGAGGAACTCCAAGACTGCCAACGACGGTCCGCTGATCGCGACACAGCGGCTCACTGGCGGCAGCCCAGTGGCCTTTCGTTCGCTCAATTCTCGGACCGCCCAACCAGAAGGATCCGATCTGACTAGAGCTTGAACGGCACGGTGCGAGGCGTCGGCCGTCACCGCAACAACCCCATGTTCGGCACTCCCCCTTACGAGTGCCGTCGCATTGAACCAGCGACGAACCAACTGTTCCTCGCTGCGCAGGTGCGCCCCGATGAGTTGGGCATCACCATCAAGAAGCACTGCGGCGGCGTACTTAGATGCCGCGTGTGGTTCGGCGCCGACTGTGGCAACGACGATTTGCGGAGAGTTCCCCACACTCGTCAGGACGCCGTTGACGCTGTCGCTGACTACCACCGGGATCTGTGGGAAGGATGCGCGCAATTCCTCGGCGGTGCGTTCCGAGCCGATGCGGACTGCCCGAAACTTTCGTCCGCCACATTCCGTACAGGCTAAGTCGTTGATGAGGTGCCCACACCACCTGCATTGATAGCCGGCATCCCGACTTCGCTGCCCCATCGGGCCACGACACTTCGGGCACACGGCAACCGTTCTGCATTCCTGGCAAGACAGTGCCGGCAGATAACCCGCTCGTCCCACCTGCACCAACACGGGACCCGTGACGATTCCCTGCGAGATCGCCTCCCACGCGAACCGGGGGATTCGACTTCTGGCAGCAGGATCATCTGCCCGGCTACTCGCACTGGTGACTATTCGCGGCGCAAGGCGACGCACCACACGCCCGGGAACGACCGTCGTCAACCATCCCTGCTCCGCCATTCGCGCGGCCTCAATACTCTGCGCGTAACCGGCCACTACGAAGGAGACGTCGGTTTCGAGCGATCTCAGAGCTGCCACTTCGCGGGCGTGCCAGCCCGGTGCCCTCACCTCGGCCAGCGATTCGTCACCGTCGTCCCACACCACGACCAGCCGCAGTTGGTCCACCGGTGCGAAAACGCAGTTTCGGGTGCCCACGACGATAGTGCTCTGACCAACTCGGATTCGAAGAAATGCGCCATAGCGCTCGCCCGGCTTTTGCTCGCCTGTGAGCCGTGTGACGTTCTCACCGAAACGATCTTCAAGAATCGCCGCGAAGCGTTGCACTTCCGATGCATCCGGCACCACAACGATCGCATGCCCACCGGCACAAGACACCAAATCGGCAACAAGCTGCGGACCGGAGTCGGCCAACGCTGTCACCACAGTGGCCCTAGCTTGCTCTCGTGCGCCTAAAGCCGTGATCAACTCGTGGCCGCCTTCGTAAGCGTGCCAGTCGATGACGGTCTTGACCGGGTCGCCCGCCACTCCCACCGAAGCGTGCCGTGCCAGCGCACCGCCTTCATCAACGAACTTCAGCTCGCTCTTCGCGTGCCGCGGTGGCACAGCGTCGCGGAGGATCTCGTTGGCCGTTCCGGCGTATCGATCGGCCACCAATCGCGCCAGAACAGCGACCTCCTCGACCAATACTGCAGGCCCCAACACCCGGTTGATCAGTGCGAGTCCTCCCGAGTGCTCGGAGTCCTGGCGCCTACTCAACACAAAGCCATTCACAAGACGCCCGGCAAATCTCACCCGAACGCGACAGCCTGGCTGCGCTCGCTCATCGAACTCTGCGGGGACGAGGTAGTCAAACGAGTGATCGACGGAGGCGGCATTGATATCCACGAGCACCTCGGCGACGGGGTCCTTCTCTGCTACGGCCACCGCCGGCCGCTTCCCCGCGCGCGACCTCCTCCTAGCCCCGGTTGAGGCAACCTTGTCGTCAACCGAAATGGCTAGCTGCTCCATGACGTCGCTGACTTAGGTCTTTCGGGTTGCGGCCAGGACCATGCCGCCCTGATTCGTCAAGTACAACGACGTCCCATTGCAGCTGTAGGCGACCGTACCGGAACTGAAACTCACCAGCGGTTGATAGGGCTTGACGTCCTTGATCGTCCGCGTCACCCCGTTAGTCGTGGTGGTCACCGTCAGAACAATCGCGCTATTTCCACCCGAGAGCGCCAGAGTTGACGGATTGGCCATGTAGGACGCCGTGGAACCACCACGCATCTCCACGGACAGGTCACTGACGGTCTTGGATGCGCTGTCAGGCTGTTTTGCTGTGAACTTCGCGTTGTACGTCGCGGTCATCTGGCTCTCGGTGAATCCGAGGCTCACCTCACCCGCCAACGAACCATTTGCCGTTGTT
>DMNR01000307.1:0-2176 GCA_003452655.1 Actinomycetota bacterium
CCAGTGTGTACTCGCGTCGACGGCGGGCGTGCTGCTGTACTCAGTCCGTCGCTGGCGCGGACTTCTACTTGCAGGAATGATTGCCCACGGCCTGTGGGACATGTCGGTGTTCCTGCCCGCAACCGATACGGGAGTCATTGCCAACCTGTTTGTTCAGGTGCTCGTCGTGATCGTCGCTGTGATTGCCGTGATCGTGATGCTGCGGAAGGATCGTTCGTTCGCTGTTACTGAAGACGGACTACAGACGCTCTAACGTTTCTTCCTACCCTGGCCACCGAAGCGCGCAGCGCCCATCCGCGCGTGGCACCTCGCGCTGGGCAGTCGCCACAGCGCAGCGTCAAGCGTCAGCTGGCAACGAGTTCCAGATCGAGCGTTCCCAACTTGAGAGTTGAACCGTCGACGGTGAGACCCACAGTCGTCAGCGCCGTGACTGCCGCAGCGACGTCCGCCACCTGAACCACCACTGTGTCCACGCCGTCGGTATCTGCCGGAACGAGCGTCACAGTCGGCCCCTGGCCGAAGTTCATTGCGGCGCCTGTCGCGAGAGGTGCCGCCAGAGCCTGCCACTTGGTACTCATCGCTGGGCTGACGTTAAGACGTACCTCGCTGACGGTCAGGATTCCCGCTTTGTTCGCGGGTGCGTCTGGTTGCATCGTCCGGGTGGGAGCGAATGTCGTGCACAATTGCGTCGCGTAGTGCTCGTCTTGCATGTCTGTCAGGGGCACACGGGTGTAGATGTCCATGTCGCCGTTCTTCTGGGTGTCGAGGTCGCCGTGGGTGATGCCGCGTCGTTCGAGTTCGCGCAGCAGACCGTTAAGTGATATCGGTTCGAATGTCACCCATTCGTTGGGCATGTGCTCGGTGCTCCCGCGATCGAAGCCGATGATCTCAACGTTGAGGTCACCGAACCGGATTCCGCCGCTGGCAAAGTCGCCGTAGTCAGCGAACGTCCACGCGCGAACCAGGCCCAGTGACGACAGCGCGTTGCACATCGCCTCGGCCTCTGACTTGTCGACCCGGGCGGTGACATGATCAAGGAAGTCCAGCACCCGATCGCCGGGCTTGATAATCCGATCGAACCGTTCCTTCGCGCGCGCAGCACCCTGTTCACGGCTCCTCGAGATCTGGCCCTGCTGCCAGAACACGATGGCCACCATCACCGCAACTGGGATGACCCAGGCGAACAGGTATGCGCCCATCGTTGAGGGTGTGAAGAACGCCGAGATGATCGACGAGATCGACATCACCACGAACCCGCCGAACCACGCCGTAGACAACTTCTTGTTGCTCGCGATGAAGTACGGGTTCGACCAGAGGACTTCGGGGACCGCAGCCTTCGCGTACATGAGGGTGAACGGGCGACCCACGAGTATGCCGACCCCCACAGCAATCGCCAACCCGATCGACATGAGTGCGGACGACCACTTGTCGACGGTCAAAGGCGGCGCAACGATGCTGAGGATGATCATGAGTGGAAAGAAGATCAAGCCTCCGACTTCGAGGCTGCCGATCATGTGCTTCTTTGCCGCCGGAATCGTTGTCAGGACAGCGAGCACGGTGGCGACTGCGGCGGCAAGGATCAGCTGATCGCGCGACGGATTGTTGGAAGCGCTCAAGATGGCGAACGCAATCCACGGAAGGAAGCCGATGAGATAGCTCATCTGCCGAGGTTAGGGGAACCTCCACAAAGGTTGCACATGATGATCATCAAGATGGCGGCTGTGTTCCTCGGCGACTGAGGGCGAACCGGAGATCACATGCCAGACTGTTCGGGTGAGCTCCAACTCCAACCGGTCCCGCGTTGCCCGGTCGATGGTCTCGTCTGCCAGCGTGCGCGCGCCCATCGCTCACGTGTGGGAGCAGATCACCAACGTCGACATTCACAGCTTCCCCCACCCCCGTTACTTTCGATTCCTGGGTATTCCCAACCCGTTGCGAGCCGAAGTCATTGACTCTGGGGTTGGCGGCCAACGGATCGCGTACTTCGATNNATCCAACGGATCACGGTGTGGAACCCGAATCGGGAGTACGCATTCACGTTCAACCCCGAAAAGGGATTCAAGGTCGCGTTCTTCTTCGACCTTGCGGATGGGGTTGTGCAGATTGCCACCGGTTACTACGTCCTGGATGAGCGAGGTGCGACCACCACTATTCGGCTTGGAACCCAGTACTCGAT
>DMNR01000307.1:2426-3589 GCA_003452655.1 Actinomycetota bacterium
GGTACCTGTTGAAGGCGATCGCGCACAATGCAACTGCGGCTTCGAGCGTCGATTCGCAGCACCCATCCGTTGCAGGTGCAGATCCGTACGTTGGTCAGTGATGGCACACGCAGTCGTCGCGATCACCATCGATGCGACAGCAGCGCAGGTGTTCGATGTCGTCCACGACTACAAGATCCGCACAGACTGGGACACGCTGCTGCGTAGCGCGCAACTGGAGGGCAACGTGGTTCCCGCTCAGGGGGCAGTCGCAGTATGTGCCGCACGTTGGTACCTCGGTGGCCTGGTGTTTAAGACTCGATATGTCACGTTCAACCGCCCAGTCGTTGCTGCCGTGACTCTCGTCAAGCCATATTTCATCTTCGAGAACTGGTCAGCGTCGATTCGTCACCGCGAGGCACCCGGGCGTGGCACTGATTCTGCTGATGGTGCGGCGAGTGAAGTCGTCTACACCCTGAACCTGCGGTGTCGGCCGAGTTGGTTCGCGCGGCCGTTGGAGGCCGTGGCGATGAAGGCCTTTGTCATTGAGACGCGGCGACGGTTGCGCGCTCTCAAGCGCTACATCGAGGCCACACCAGGCTTGCGGCCGTCTAGCTGACGTGCGCTTCGGGCCTCTCGTCGTCGGCGACGGCGGTGGCCTCTCGGTGTCTCGCCCACATGGACTTGTGGGCGGCCGGGAAGACCCGTCGGAGCACGGGGCCACGGAGCAGAATGAGAACTAGGACAACCTCGCCGTAGATGGGATTGCGCGAGATTGTCACTAGCGCGATTCCGACAAGGAATGCCGCCGCCGCCCACAGCGTGCGCGCAATCGAGTATCGCGCTTCGGCGGGAAGTTCGCGTTCCACTGACAACTTCGACGTGCGGGCTCCATAGATCCGCATTGCGGCCAAGAACATGCAGATGCTGAAGAGCACTGCGAAGTACAGCACCCACGCACCAGAGCTGCCTTCGACGAGGTTGACCAGTTCGGTGGGCAGCGGCAGGAAGGCCACAAACAGCAGGAACAGCAAGTTCAGCCACACCAAGATCGCGTCGGTGCCCTTCACAACCTCAAAGGTGTGGATATGAGTCACCCAGTAGATACCGACGAATGCGAACGTCGTGAGGTAGATGTTCCACGGGACCGTCTGCAGGTTTTCGATGATGACTTCGTTAGTCAG
>DMNR01000307.1:3798-4235 GCA_003452655.1 Actinomycetota bacterium
TCGGTGAAGACGCACAGTCGCACGGTGTCGCTGCCATTGCGGATTCGTTCAAGCAACGTCAGAACCGCGGCGGCCAGCTTCTCCTCTTTGTCCGCTAGCTCGTTTGCGTTCGGCGGGACGTACGAAGCTTGCTGTGGCGTGGGCCAATGAAGTCGAACCAGAATCGGAACGACTATCAGCAAGAGTGCGCACCCCATCGCCGCGTAGCTCAACTCTGGGGAGTCCAACCGCCAGCTCGCGAGTGCTAAGACAAGTGCAAGTGCGAAGACGCCGGCGACGGCAAGGGTGTTCGCACGAAATGACGCTCGGGTCTGCGCCGGAAGGCCGGGGATGACGAGCTGTTGTCGAAGCGCCAATTCCCAAAGAGCGACGAGCAGGACCGAAATCATCAACAGAGGCACCAGGAGGCATGCAAGGGCGAGACCGAGGCCGAATCC
>DMNR01000307.1:4394-7551 GCA_003452655.1 Actinomycetota bacterium
CGCGACCACAAGAATCCGACGATGATGAAGGTTCCGGCGTAGGTCACATAGTCATTGATGTGGCTGGCGAGAAACGTAGACACGGACTCTTCATGGTTGATCACTTCTTCAGGAACGTCACCGAGTTCGAGGGCGAGGAACGTGATCGCAATGCCGAAGACGGCGTCGCTGAATCCAAGAAGTCGTTCCGTCGGCTCGGCAGTTGTTGCAACGCTGGTGAGTTCGACCGCCATAGGTGGAACCTAGGCCGTGCTTGCCATTGAGTGCGCGTTATTGAGGTGGCAGAGAACAACGTTTGGCAATGAAGGTTGGGTACGAAGCGACGGCTCAGCCCAAGGGGCTCCTCGGCCACGCACGCTCGCAGGCCCCGCCTTACTTGAGGCGAGACCTGCGATCAGTGCGATGCGTGGGACGTTTGGATCAGAAATCGTTGAGGTGATTCGCTGCCGTGTCGGTGAAGATTCCGCATCCGAATTCGCCTGGATTTTGGTGCCCGACGTCGGGCGTTGTTGGTGTGTGCGCGGTGGCCACGGGCCCGGGAGCCGCCGTGCTAATGGTCGTTGGCGTTGCCACTGACAAATCAACGGCTGGAGTCTGCGGTGCTGCCATCACCGGCGAGATGGCGGCGAGGGCCACTGCTCCGGTAGCGACTGTGCCGAGCGCGATCTTTGCGAGTGTGTTCATAGCGACCTCCTAAAGTGAGGCGCTCGCGGGCCCATGGTCTGCGGACGCGATCTTCGTGTTTGTGTTACCCCGGTGAGCGACTGCGAAACCAGAGACCACGTGCCAATTTCTCGTCGCTTCCGAGGTGCGAACGGTCTCGCCCTGCGGCACTCTTGGCTGGTGTTCAACGAGTTCGCACCGGCGAGTGCTCAGGTGCGGATCGTTGACCGCGGGCAAGCTTCGGTCTCTCGACTTGTGCGCCGGCCCGACGTCAAGCCATCCCCGCCGCTGGTGAGTTGTCTGATGGTGACGGCCGCCCGGCCTGCGAGCGCACGGATTGCGATTGAGTGCTTCCTTCGGCAGACGTACTCGCACCGGGAGTTGGTCATCGTTGACGATGGGCCTGCGGATGAACTCGCCCGCCACGTCGACAGCATTGGTGACGAACGCATTCGAATGCTGCGGCGCGAGNNGTGGGAGTCCTGCTTGATGCGGAGGTCGATGCTTGCTTCCTGGAACGCTGGACAATCCTGTGGACCGACGGCCCGAGGGTCGCGATCGGAACGCGTCGCCTATGGGAAGGCTCGATGGTTGCTCGCCGCGATGCCATCGCGGCGTACCCGGCGCTGCGTCGGGGTGAGGATTCGCCTGTCGCTGAGGCGCTCGTCAATGGCGGAAAGGTCGCGCTACTTGATCTCCCCGAGTTGTACGTCTACCTAGTCCACGGCAGCAACACATTTGACTCGGCCCACTTTGATGCCCACTGGGAGGCAGCCACCTTACGATTCGAGGATCCGAATGCGCACCTCGAGTACCTGCAGAATCGGGTGCCGATCGCTGAGGCGTTAGCCGCAAACCGTGGACCCCGTTAGCTCACGCGTTCCCACACCACGATGGTGTTGCCTTGCTGCATGTACACGTGGGCCATTCGATAGCCGTTGGCGTGCCGCTCGTTGGCAACAGAGGTGAACCTCTTCATATTGACTGAGCCCTCATTGACCTCAATCTCGTAGTGAGGTCCATTGGCACTGCCGCCGCTAAATCCACCAATTCCGAACATGTCTGCCTCCTGGTTGTTGGGGCTCCGATGGTGTCATGGGCCGCGGCGCGGACGGCCCTGGCCTGGGGGTGAGGCGCAGAGGCCGATATCAGGGCGCTGATCAACTCCACCGGGAACTGTGATCAAATGCCTCCGGCGAACGTTCGTCATTCTTGCTGGGGGATAAATGAATCGTGGTAGTCGCGCGACGGCATTGTTGAGTGTGGCTTTGGTATGCGTGCTGGGTGTGACGCTGGGGCTCTCAAACCCTGTCGCTGCGGTGGTGTCGGCCGAGGGAGTGTCCCAAGCTGGAGCTACTCCGGCGGCGCAGCTTTCTGTGCTGGAGAACCGCGGCGCCGTCGGATCTCGGCCGAACATCGTTGTGCTTCAGACTGACGACCAAACCGTCCAAGACCTCGCAGTAATGCCTGGGGTGCGCAGACTCATAGCGCAGCAGGGTGTCACGTTTGATCAGATGGTCACCCCATTCGCGATCTGCTGTCCATCACGAGCGGCACAAATGACCGGGTCGTACCCGCACAACAACGGTGTAGGCGCGAACTTCCCACCTGCGGGCGGCTTCGTGCCCTGGGAGAAGAAGTCCGGGAACAAGCACATTGGCAAGTGGTTGCAGGACGCCGGCTATTACACCGCGCACATCGGCAAGTACATCAATGGCTACGCCTATCCAAACCGGCCTCGGGCAGCGGTGCCGAAGGGGTGGTCTGAGTGGCATGGGTCGACGGACCCGTCCACCTATCAGATGTATGGCTACCGACTCAACGAGCCATCCGGGAGTCATAAGTACGGGACCTTCCCAGTTGAGAATCCCGCGAAGTACTCCTCTGACGTGTATGGGCGCAAGGCAGTCCGAATTGTTCGACAACAAGCAAAACGCCCTGGGCCGTTCTACCTGCAGGTTGAGTTTCTCGCCCCGCACGTCGAGACTGTGCCGCTGAAAAAGGGATTCGTTCCTCAGTCATGGGCTGATGTCGACGATCCCGATCCCTCAACAGGAATTCAGGTGATTCCACCGAGGCCGGCGCCGCGGCATCGCGACTTCTTCAACGACATGCCCCTTGAAATGGATCCCAGTTTCAATGAGGCAGATGTCAGCGACAAGGGTGCCTTCGTTCGGAACCTTCCCCTGCTGACCTCTGATCAGATTTCGGAATTGGTTGAAGACAACCGTGCGCGCCGTCGATCACTGCTGGCAGTTGATGAAGCGATCACGAAGATCATTGGTGAACTGCATCGCACGAAGCAGGCGCGAAACACGGTCATCGTGATGATGGGCGACAACGGTTATCTACTGGGCCAGCACCGGATCAGTATGGGTAAGTACTTCCCGTACGAACCTGCGTTGCGAATTCCGTTCATGATGAGCGGACCAGGGATCGCGAAGAATCAGAAACAGTCGAAGCTTGTGTCATTGGTCGACTTGGCGCCAACACT
>DMNR01000307.1:7745-9903 GCA_003452655.1 Actinomycetota bacterium
GGTTCCGGATCGCCGCGGACTCGCAGTGTCCTGCTATCGAGCGGACCACAGCGGGGGCCGAACGGCGCAAACTTGCCGCTCTTCGACGGTGTGCGCAGCCCGAACTTCGTCTGGTGGCGCTACGAGGACGGCTTCGAGGAGATGTACGACCTGGCCAATGACCCTTACGAGCTGACTTCCTTGGCTTACAACCCGGCGTATGAATCAACCAGACAGTTGATGATTGCCGAATGGAACCGGCTCAAGAACTGCAAGGGCAAGTCCTGTCAGAAGCGGTCCATCGCCCCCTAGTCGGCTAGTCGGCGTCGCGTTCTCGCCGAGCACGTGCTGCCTGGCTTGCTGCGGACAGCGTTGTCGAGATCTCGCCCTCGATGGCGACGGGTCCGACGTGCTTCGTGGGTGACTCGAGGTCGACCCACACCTGTCCGTCAATACCGCGCACGCGCTCGCAGAAGGCATAGTCCTCGGACAGGTAAACGCCGTCCGCGCTAACGAACGGGTCGAAGAAGGTCCAGCCTGACTCCTTTCCGTCGGAGGCATGAGCTCCGAATTTGAAGGCGTCGACTGCGGATTCTTCGACAAGGCGGCACAGGGTCTCCCGAGAGATCAGCAGCGCGGCCGACCCGATGACCAGTGCCGGAAGGAATCCATCGACCGGGACTCGGGAACCACCGCGCGGCTCGAACCAAGCTGCGAAGCGATGCGATACCGAGCGCAGTTCGGCAGCCGTCGCCGAGGGAATCAGATCAAGGTGGTCGCGGACCTTGTTCCAGTCCACCTGTCGCAACGGAACGCCGGCGCCGACGACGTCGTGGNNGGAACTCCGGCGCCGACGACGTCGTGGTCGGCTCGAATCATCCGTTCCACAGACTCCGGCGCGATGACAACGTCCGCATCGAGCATCAAGAGGTGGGTGAACTCTTCGTTGCGCACGACCACGCTGGCGAAGGCATTTCGCGGGCGCGTGACGAGGCCATCAGGTTGAGTGACGAACTTCAGACCCCACCCGAGCTTCTCGAAGTGTCGCTGGATTGCGAACACCGAATGCATGTAGTCATGTGCCACGACGCCGCCAGCAACGGGCGTCCCGAGGTAGACGTTGACTGCGGGTTGCGCCTCAGTCCGCAGTTCGCTCACGTTCAGTTGACGGTTGAGCTGATGGACGTCTGGTAGTAGATCGTTTGGTTCACGCTGTAGCCCGAGCCCGAGCCCGGCTGTGTGCTGCAAGTGGAAGGGTTGCTGCATAGCGTAATACCGCCGGTCGCGGCGTCGAGGGCATCATCATCGATCGCCTGGATGCCGTCGATCGCCGGGTTTGGGTTCTGGTCTTCCGCGCCCATCGTGGTCTCCTTACGTCTCACAGCGGTCGTTCACGAGGGTAGTTCTCGCTACGGATCTTTGCCAGCGCCGGAACACCCAAGTGGAGCATGGCCAATTCGGCCCGATCGTTCAGATCACAGGGGGATGCCGCGCTAGGTTGGCGCTCAGCAGAAGGAGGGGACCCGATGGCTCGCAGCGCCTACGTCATTGCGTTTCGCCGCGATCGAAGCGGCGCACGGGCAGCAAATCTTGCTGCGGTGCTTGCACATGTCAGTGCTCTGCCTAACGTCGAGATCGTCGTCGTCGAGCAAGACATCTCACCGACTTTCGATGCGCCAGCCGGAGTGGAGCATTACTTCCTCACATACGATGGTCCGTTCAACAAGTCGTGGGCGATGAACGTGGGCTTCCGACTCACGAATGCCCAGGTCGTGGGATTTGGCGATGCTGACTTGATCATGCCGTTGCCTGAGATGACGACTGCAGTCAACGGCGTGGCAGAGGGCGACTTCGACGCTGTCAAACCCTTCGATCGAATCGTCGACCTCTCCGAGCCGGAGTCGGTCGTCGTCCGAGCAGGGGAGTCGTTGCCAGAACCAGCCAGTGAAGTTGAGAGCAATAAACGTGGGCACGGTGAGTACCTGCCTTTCTGCGGCGGGTTGTTCTTCGTCACTCGAGAACTGTTCACTCGTGCAGGTGGCTATGACGAACGCTTCACCGGTTGGGGCGGAGAGGACGACGCACTTTCAGTCAAGTTCGCGCGCCTCGGCGCAAGACTGGGCATCTCCAAGGAACGCGCCTGCTACCACCTCTGGCATGAACGCGGCGCCGAACGTTA
>DMNR01000307.1:10130-15540 GCA_003452655.1 Actinomycetota bacterium
CAAATCTGCGATTCAGATGCCGCATTGATGGGCAACCCGCAAGCCCCAATCGAGGGGCCATAGGCGGCTGCTGACGGTCATCTCTGAAGCCGCATCAGTCGCTCGTTCGTCGCTAGAGTGACGCCGTGTTTCGAGCTCGAGCGATGGCCAAACGATCCGACGAGGATCTCGACCGCCCGCTGCGTTTGGTTTCCGTTCCAGCATTCGTGGGCTTGATTCTGGCGCTTCTGATCATCGCGGGTGGGGCACTGTGGCTGTTTGGTGGTCAGGTGGCTGTTCGCATACCTGCCTCCGGAGTCATCGTCAATCCACCCGAGAATGTCGACGTCGTCGCGACGGTCAATGGTGTTGTCGAGTTCGGTCCTGAGGAACTGGACAAAGCGCTGAAACAGGGTGACCCGGTGGCCAAGATCAGAACGCCGGATGGAAAGCTCGTGCCGGTGCCGTCTCCGATCGCTGGCACGGTCGTATCCCAGGGCACCAGCACCAACGCACCAGTGACGCCAGGAGAAACGCTGGTCACTCTCGCTCACAACGCCGTCCCGATGATCGGGCTAGTTTTCGCCCCGACCTCGACAGTCCCGGGTATCGCTGCTGGCGATCCTGTGATGCTGACACCGGTCAGTGCCGACCCATCGAGTGAAGGCCAACTGACGGGCAAAGTGTCGGAAGTGACGCGCCTACCGGTATCTGCCGAACGTGTTGAATCACTTGTGACCGACCCGGCCCTAACGGCGCAGATTATGGAAAGTGGCGTTGTGCACGAGATCACTATCACGCTGGATACCGTTGCCGGTGATCCATCGAAATTGTTGTGGACCGGCGGTCCAGGGCCTTCCAAGCCACCGGCTAGTGGCGAGATCGTCGATGCGCAGATCCAGATCGACGAGCAGTCGCCGTGGCAAGCACTCGTCGGTGGCGGCTGATGACCGAGGTCTCCGATACCGCCACCCGCGAACCGCCCGACCTTGAGTTCACTCACGGCCTGCGACGCAATCACGCGCGTGTTCCAACGATCTTGCAAATGGAAGCGACAGAGTGCGGCGCTGCCTCGCTCGCCATGATCCTCGCGTCACAAGGGCGGTGGGTTTCCCTCGAGGAACTGCGGGTTGAATGCGGGGTTTCACGAAATGGCGCGACTGCAAAGTCGGTCGTCGTCGCCGCTCGCCGATACGGCATGCAGGCTGGCGGCTTCAGTATCGATCTACACCACCTTCCCGATGAGCAGTTTCCCGTCATCGCTCACTGGGACTTTGATCATTTCCTCGTCATCGAAGGAACGAGCAGCAAAGGCGTGCAGGTCAATGACCCCGCGCGCGGGCGGTGTCTGGTTCCGTGGGAAGAAGCGGACCGGTCGCTGACCGGGTTGATCCTAAGGGTCACTCCTGGGCCCGAGTTTGAAACTGGGGGTCGTCCTCCCTCGCTTCGCTCCGGTCTGGGTTGGCGATTCGCCGGCAGCGGAAAGGGTCTGGCGTATCTGATCGTCGCCGGTCTGGCGATCGCCGTGCCCACTCTGCTTTCGCCGATGGCCTTGCAGGCGTTCGTTGACCAGTTTCTCGTTGACGGATTGAGTCAATGGGCGGTGCTTTCGGTCATCACCCTGTTCGTAGCAATGTTCCTGATGCTCTGGTTGTCGTTTCTTCAGGGAATCGTCGCAAGACAGGTGAGTCAGGTGCTGTCCGCCCGCCAGGCAACCATGCTCGTTTCGCATGCCTTGCGGTTACCGGTGTCGTTCTACGCCCAGCGATATTCCGGCGAGATCGCAGCTCGCCTTCAGTTGGTGGACAGCGTCTCGCATGTTGCTGCTGGACAGCTCATCCCGGCAGTGCTCGGGCTTGTCACCTCGGCAGCAGTCGCGGTGGCGTTATTGCTGTACGCCTGGCCGCTGGCGGTCGTGGCGATAGTCGCGGCCGCGATAGTCGCGATCGTCCTCAAGGCGTCGAATCGGGTACGGGGAGACCAGGCGCTCAGTCTGGGCCGAGAGCAGGCAACACTTTCTGGCGCGATCTCCTACGACCTGCGCACGATCGACACACTCAAAGCCACTGGTGGCGATGAGACTGCGGTACGCAACATCTTGGGCCACATCGCGCGGCGAAATGACGCCGAACAGACTCTCCTGAAGTCCGGGAGCATCCTCGGTTCGATTCCCGGTTTCGTTACGGCCGCGGCAGGTGCTGTCATCATCGGCATCGGTGGCGTGATGGTCGCCAAGGGTGAGCTCCTCGTCGGCCAGTTTGTGGCAGTCGTTGCTCTGCTTCCGATCTTCCTTTCGCCGCTGGGCACCTGGGTGTCGATGGGCAGCACCTTGCAGCAGGTAGGAGCGTGGCTCGCGCGTCTTGATGACCTCCTCGACCACCCCGTCGATCCTGCAGCTCCCGAGATCGGTGCGGTCACGGTTCCGATGGCGGCAACCGAAGAGAGTGGCCGACTTGAGCTGCGCGACGTTTCCTTCTCGTACGCGCCCGGATCACCACGGGCGGTCTCCGACTTGTCCCTGGTCGTTGAGCCCGGACGTCGCGTTGCGCTTGTCGGTGCATCGGGCAGCGGGAAGTCGACAGCAGCGCGGATTGCGGTTGGGTTGTTGCCGCCGACCGATGGAGAGGTGGTGGCCAACGGTGTTGTCCTGCGTGATGCTCCACCAGGATTCCTCGCTGGCCGAATCGGCTACGTCGATCAAGACATTGTGCTGTTCTCCGGGAGTATTCGCGACAACATCACACTGTTTGACGACAGCGTTCCTGACGCCGATGTTCGCGCTGCGGCGCAGGCGGCTGGTGTTCACGATGAGATCGAACGTCGCCCCGGTGGATACGACGCGATAGTTGCCGACGGCGGGCGGAATCTTTCTGGCGGTCAGCGCCAGCGAATAGAGATTGCGCGCGTCATGGTGCTGAATCCGGGAATCCTCGTTCTTGACGAAGCCACCAGTGCGCTTGATCCACTTGTGGAACAGCAGGTGATGGAAGCCGTCATCAACTCCGGTGCTGGCGTCTTGGTCGTCGCACACAGGCTGTCAACGGTGCGCGACTGCGACGAGATCATCGTCATGACGCACGGCGAAGTTGTTGAACGTGGTACGCACGCAGAACTCATGGCACTTGCCGGGGAATACGCCCGATTGGTTGGTGCGCAATGAGCGCGCCCACGCAAAGCTCCGACCTTCAACTGAGGGCGGCCGAACGTTCTCTGCGCGAAGGCATCAACAAAGGGGTGAAGCCACCGCGAGATCCAACCGGGAACGCGATCTTGGATGCGCTGTTGGCATGCGCCGACGAGTTGCATGTCGAGGTCGCACCTGAGCGCATCGCCTCAGCGCGACGCAGGTGGCCCGACGATGTAGTGAAGGCTGCCCGATCATTGGGCCTCACCGTGCGCCCTGTCGACCTAGGTGACGGACCGGGCTGGTGGCGCAGCGACGTCGACGCACTTGTTGCCCGCCAGGATGGTGAATGGGTCGGGATCGTCCCGCGGCGAGGCAAGCGTGTTGTGCTGACCCAGGACGGTGTCGCCACTCGCCTTGACAGTCACAACTTCGAACTAATTGACAGGCACGCGTACAGCGTGACCCCGGTCTTGCCAGATCGCGCATGTGGACCGCGCGATATCGCCCGAATCGGTTGGAGTAGCGGCGGCAATCGAGACGTCTGGCTCATCCTCGGCTGCGCAGTAATCGCCGCCATCCTTGGCACCCTGACCCCCATCATGAGCGGTCAGATCGTTTCGCTGTACGTACCCACAGACGAGGTTGGCCGGATCATCAGCGTCGCGACCATCTTGGTCGTTGTCGCCATGATCGGTTCGGTCATCGCGGTCGTTCAGGGCCTTGTCGCGCAGCGAATGGCGGCCCGCAGTGACTTGCGGTTGAGTTCGGCGCTCTACGACCGACTCTTCCGTTTGCCGATCAAGTTTCACCGTAAGTACGAGCCCGGTGAACTAGCCCAGCGAGTGGCGGGGATCAGTGCACTGCGCGATGTTCTCGCGACTGCGCTGCCCGCAGCCATTGGCGCTGCGACGCTCTTCATCTCGAGTATGTTCGTGCTGTTCTCGCGTCTGCCGATTGTTGCGGTTCCGGTACTCGTAGTCTCAGTCCTATTTGTGATCATCGGCGGGTTCCTCCTGCGAAGCCAATACCGCGCGTCCCGCGAGTACACGGCAGAATCGCTGGAGTTATCAGGAACTCTCTTTGCGATGCTCGGGGCAATCGCCAAGATCCGGGTCGCTGGTGCCGAGAACCGAATGTATGCGCGCTGGTTGGCTGGTTATGCGCGTCAACAGCGTGCTGCGCGTGAATCCGCTGGCGTCAACATTCGACTCTCGCTTGTTACCGCCATTCCGGCTGCGGTTGTCTCATTAGTCGTCGTGTTGGTTGCGGCCAAGACGCAGCCGCCGATCGGGCTCGGAACCTTCACGACGGTATCGGCAGCGGCGGCGCAAGCTGCTGGCGCCGTCACGGTAATCCTGCCGATCGCTGCAACCCTGATCGCTTTGGTTCCTGCAGTGATTGCGGTGAGTCCGGTGCTTCGGGCGGAACCGGAGGATTCGGGCGGAGCAGCTGAAGATCCGGGCGAGCTCATCGGTGCTGTCGGTGTTGAGAACCTGAGCTTCTCGTATGAAGAAGGCGCGCCGATCTTGAACGATGTGAGCTTCACTGTGGAGCCGGGGACGATGACTGCTGTCGTCGGGCCGAGTGGTTCTGGGAAGTCCACTGTGGTTCGGCTACTGCTCGGATTGGAGACCCCTGATGAGGGCCAAGTGCTGCTTGACGGCCGCGCACTGGCTCAACTCGACAAGGTTGCTGTTCGTCAACAAATCGGTGTCGTTCCGCAGGATGCCGCTTTGGCTACTGGCTCGTTGCTGGAGAATATCGCCGGTGGTCACGCGGAGATCACCGAAGAGGTTGCCTGGCGTGCCGCTGAGGCTGCTGGTCTCGCTGATGACATCAGAGCCATGCCTATGGGTATACAGACTGTCGTCAGCGATGGCGCAGGGACATTCTCAGGCGGGCAACGTCAACGCGTCATGCTCGCTAGAGCGCTTGCCAGGCAACCCCGGATCGTCGTGCTCGATGAGGCGACATCGGCACTCGACAACACAGCTCAGGCGACCGTTGCGGCTTCCCTCGCTGCATTGCAGGCGACCTGCGTCGTGGTGGCTCACCGCCTCTCGACTATTCAACATGCGGATCAGATCATCGTTTTGGTCGACGGTTCTGTCGTTCAAGGGGGAACTTACGAAGAACTCATCGCGATCGAGGGGCCATTCAGGGATCTGGCCTCAAGGCAAACAGCTGAGTGAACCGACGGCAGTTCCTAGTTGGCCGCCGAGGCAGGCAGTAGCTGCCGAGCACCTCGTTTGATCGCCACGGTAAACGCCAGCCAGGCGAGTGCCGCGATGATCGCGCCGATGA
>DMNR01000307.1:15592-21625 GCA_003452655.1 Actinomycetota bacterium
GATATCGCGGCACCAAGGACCACGACGCCGAATGAGGTGCCCAGCGAGCTGGCAGCGCCTCGGTAAGCAGACACCATGCCGGACTGCCCTTCGGCGGATCCGGCCATGACCGCGGCGTTGACGATGGTGATCGACCCAAAACCAAAGAGGCTAAATAGCGACGAGCTGATGACCAGCAGTATGAGAGGTGCCGTGGCAGTCATCGCGACGAGCGTCAGCAGCGACAGTGCAAAGCCGGCCAGCATGATCTGACCTGCTCGGCCAGTTCCCCAATGCCGCATTAGCCAACTCGCGGCTACCTTCGCACCGACCACCGCTGCGGCCTGCGCGGGAACTAGGTAGAGGGCAGCTCCAAGCACGCTCAAGCCGTATAGGTACTCAAGGCCGAGCGTGACGTAGGTCAGGGTGTTCGCCATTGCGACGAGTGCGACTCCCGACAACAGCAGCAACATCGTTGGGCTGCGCAAGGGAGTCAGCGACAGTGACGTTGTGCGTGACGACTTGAGCAGGAGGGCGCAGGAGCCGATCGCGGCAACTGAGACCGCCGCCCAACACAAAGTCTCGGCCGATTGCCAGCCACCGTCGTTGACCCCGTTGATGGTCTCGACGATTCCAGCAAGCGCAACGCCAGCGAGGATCGGAGTCCATAGTTCACCGACGGGAAGCGTGATCTTCTGTAGTCCGATCAGTTTCAAGATCGCGATAGGGATGCCGAGACCAAGGATCGCCCAGAAGACGGGAACGATGCGCCAGGGAGCAACGCCGACCATCCAGCCGGTCAACACCGGCACGGCAAGGTAGACAGCTGGGAAGACCATCCCGTAACTGGTGAATGCACTGACTCGCGCACGGCCTTCAGGGATTGAGGTTTGCAGGAGCCCGAGTGCGACGATTTGCATCGCGGTGGCCGCCGCACCAGTGAGCAGGAGACCGATGCTCACTACTGCCATACCTGGCGCGATCGCGACCAGAATCGCTCCCGCGATGAAGGGCGCACTGGCAGCGAGCAGGACGCGGCGATGTCCGATGCGATCCCCAAGGCGACCAACGACAAACACGATCAGCAAAGACGCGATGCTGGGAATTGCCAACGCGGTGCCCGCTTGATCCTCGGTGAGTCCGAGATCGTCGAGCATGGGCGTCAGCATGAACGTCAAGCTCGCGCTCACCACGAAGGAGATACCAACGATCACGCATAGCGCGATGACGAGACGCTTCTGATCTGCGTTCACGTGTGCCTAGTCGGTCACCGTCTTCTTGAGGCTGGTTTGGAAGTAGACCTGGGTGTTGTACGAGTAGCCCGTGTTGCCGGTCGAGTTGCTGGCGCATTGCTGAGCCGATTCGCACAACTGCAATGTGGCTGAGCCTTTGGAGGCGGCCTCGTTCGGAGGCAGGGTCACGCCATGAGCATTCTGCGGCAAAGTGGCCGGGTTCAAACGGGGGATCAAGATCTGAGGCTGACTCAATTGGAGGTCAGTCATAGTCGTGCTGTAAGACAACCCAGTCAAGCTGTTCGATGCCTTGAAGAGCAAGTCGCACATGCCGGTGGGGCTGCATTCAGCAGCCTTCCGATCGATTTCCACTAGCGAAGAGTGAGAGCAATCGGTGGTCTGTTTCCCGTCGCCGGTCGTCAAGCTGATATCGAGCGTGGGCGGGGGGAACGAATCCGTTTGGCGTTGCGGACAACCGAGCTGAACCACATAGTTCTGTGGGGTCGGCGGATCGACATTAAGGACGACATCGCCCATGAATTCCACCTGATTGAAGTACTCGATATCACCCATGTCGTATTGGCTGTATTGCCCGTTCTGCTGGCTCGGTGTGGCGGCCCAGGTTGGACTCGCAGCGACAGCGCTCAGCAGCAATCCGCCGACCACAATTGCTCCGACCCCGAGAACCTTGGATGCGCCCATACGCATCATTGTGTGACCTGTCCTCTGCGTTTCGATCATGATGCTCGCTCGTTTGGCTTAACCGCATCCGAGCTGGAAGGACAATGGAATGAGCCGGTCCTTCTCTTGGCAATGAAGCCTGACCTCAAGGGTGCTTCTGGCGTTAGCCTTCGCAGATGCACGTTGATCCAGTCGAGCTTCCGTACGACTACTACATGGTCTTCGAGAGCGTTTCTTCTGTCATGCCGTCTGTGGACTGCGTTTTGCGCGCGTACAACTGGTCAGAGGGTGCCCTCGATGCCATCGTCAAAATGACGTGGACGAAGCCACCCTTGAATGTGAATGTGAGGATCGGGTCCGCGGGACCCGGCAGAACCACTGTCTTCATCCGGTCAGTCGTCTCATCTTTTCGGGTTGCCGACAAGGGCAGGCCCCAGCTAGTTGCGGATGCATTGCTTGCCGAATTGGTGAAGTACCTCGCTGCCTGGCAAGCGGAGATTGACGCGGCTAACCCACCTGTGGTGCCAGCGAACCCGTAACCACCGGCGATCGTGTGCACCGCGATGCGGCGTCAGTGACGCTTGGTGCCAGGCTTCGTGACGAGAGCCTGTCGATACGCACGCTCCACTGCTGACGCGAACTCGTTGCGTGCCCCGGCAAACACAGCTAGCGCGAGGTCGAAGCAAAAACGCACCTCATCGGACTGTTCGGCCGAATAGACGAGCCTCGAAACTAGTTGATCATCGGCTCCCAGCAGTTCAGTCCACGGCCTGTTGGCGCAATGTGAGAATGCACCCAACGTCGACAGGGGCCAGTCAAGGACTTGCATACTGCCCTGGAATAGGAAGCGCTGATCGGTGACGACCAATGTTCCGATGTCGGTCGGAGTCGGCGCCGATTGATTCGTGTCGTAGGTGCCGGCGGTGGGTGCGCCAAGAATCCTCGGACCAACGTACTCGGGGACACTCCCACCGTTGAAGAGTCTGTCGTTAGCGGTGTTCGGGCGTTTGACCAAGGACACCGCCGGCAGCTGGAGGTAGACGTGTTCGTCGGTCTGAGTCGTGAATTCGCCGGTTGCTGAAGGTTCGATTCCCTGCCAGTCGCGGGCTCGTTGAGCGATATCAGCAAGTTGCGAAACATGTGCCTGCCAGTGCGCCAGATTGACTTCCAGTGAACCCGCGTGCGCACCGCGAGGCAGCTTGGATTCAACCGGCGGAGTCGACGATGACGTGTTTGCGGTTCCGTTCATTGAGGAAACGTAGCGTGCGTTTTCATGATCGTCCATTGCTGCCGACGCGATGTGCAGCGGCGTTTGCTCGGACTATTAGAGTCACCAGGTAATTGACACAGCGAGGGAGACCCAATGTCGGCGATGAGCGATACGAGCATGAATACGAACATGCATGCGGCGTTCAAGCGTGAAATTCGCAGAGTTCAATCTGGTCTGGCCAAGGCAGATCTGGCAGACGGTGCTGCTCGCGACAATTTGCTGCGGCGCTATGACTTCTTCTCCGAGACCCTTCACCATCACC
Source organism: Actinomycetota bacterium (assembly GCA_003452655.1). Lineage (GTDB taxonomy): Bacteria > Actinomycetota > Actinomycetes > S36-B12 > UBA10799 > UBA10799. The sequence goes on from DMNR01000307.1 coordinate 19,017, forward strand.
ACAAAGGAGAGGACACTTACCTCTTTGAACGGGTCAAGCCAAAAGCAGATCCGAGCGAGGTCGCGGTTCTCGATCAGATGGAAGCTGAACACGGCGAACTATTGGAGATCCTCACGACGGTCGATACAGGTTTCAAGTCCCTGTCCGATGCCACGGACAAGGACGTTCTTAATGATCAACTGGACGCTCTGTTTACGGTGTTGAGTCAACACTGTGAGCATGAAGAGACGCAGGGGATCGGAATCGTCCAGCGGTACATCACGCAGGCCGACATGAAGGAGTTCATGAAGTTCACCCGCGACGCAGCGCAGGCGAATCTTGTGCTCCCCTGGGTTTGTGATGGCGCAGAACCCGCCGTCTCGTCCCAGGTATGGGGGATGATCCCCGGACCCGTCCGGTTGTTCCTCAAACCTACGATGACGCGCAAGTACGACACTTTCTCGCAGGAGTGTGGGGTTTAGAGCGTCAGCCGTTCAATCGACCAGCTGGCGGCGTCTGCGATGCTGGTTGACTGAGTACTTTCTGCTCGCAGCTAGCATCGGTCGTTATGGGCGACCTTGAACTGCTGCGTCGCTTTGAGCCAGTGATCAAGTACACCCAGGGTGAGCTATTCCTGCCTGCGCCGGTGGAGGACTATCTACGTGGCGCGGCACTTTATGTGAACACCAAAGGCAAACGCAAGGCTCAACAACTTGCGCCTCCGGGGACCCTCGATCCGGCTCGTCTCGCACGATTAGGGCACGAGACTGAGAGCAAGCGCACCTATCTGCAGTTTGTGGAACGACCGATGTCGCGCCGTGAATACAAACAATGGCGAAAGGGCGCAGATCGCCCGAAGTTCAAAGCGAGCAGTCGGTTTGCCTCAGTTGGCCTGTTGTCTCGGTTGATCGACACGGTGATGCGACTGACGCTGCTACTGCGCGGCCGGGTACCCGGCGGCTACGCCGCGGCCGCGCACCAGCAGATCGGTAAGCAGTCCAGCTTCGCCTACTACGGACACGTCACGAGAGATGCTGGATACGTGGTGCTGCAGTACTGGTACCTCTACGCGATGAATGACTGGCGCTCAACCTTCGGAGGCGTTAACGATCATGAAGCGGATTGGGAACAGGTCACGATCTTCCTGGTAGACCATGGAGAGGATCGGGAACCAGAGCCTGCGTGGGTGGCGTTTTCGTCGCACGACGAAGTTGGCGACGATCTGCGGCGCAGATGGGATGACCCCGACATTACTTTCGTCGACGGCACGCATCCCGTCGTCTACGCCGGTGCTGGTTCACACTCGGGTGCTTACCTGCCGGGTGAATATGTGACTTCGGTGGGTGTGCCACTGCCAACTCTCATCGAACGACTCCGACGCAACCTCGCTCGGCTCCTGCCCTGGGGCGATGGTGGCGATGAGGTCATTGGAATTCCCTATATCGACTATCGACGCGGCGATGGCGATTCAGTAGGACCCGGCCAGGATCGGCAGTGGTCGCCGACCGTCATTACAGATCAGACTCCGTGGGTTCGGGACTATCGCGGATTGTGGGGCTTGGATACGCAGGATCCGCTTGGTGGGGAGCGCGCCCCGGCGGGACCACGGTATGACCGCGACGGGACTGTCCGGGATTCGTGGCGACAGCCGGTCGCTTGGGCCGGGTTGGACAAAGAGGCGCCCACCGCACACGAAGCAACCGCGGAACTTGAGGCACTGCGCGAATCCGTCCTCGAGGAAAGTGGACGCGTTAGTCGCGAGTTAGAGGAGGCCCGAAACAGGCTTCGTGGTGCGCGCAGTGCGGACCGAACGGCTGGGCGAGATGCCCGGCATCCATCGAAGCGAGTAGCGGAGCTGACCGCAGCGGTTGAGGCACTGCGCCAGCAGGCGACCGACCTCGGCGAAGATCTCGATGCCGTTGATCGAGCGCTGTCTCGCCCCGACGTCATTGAGGCGGCACACTCTCATCTACGGCACCGCGCGATGCCGCTGGAGGCGGCCGACATCCGTGGCGTGCGCGATCGGCTGCTGCGAATCTGGGCCGCCGCATCGGCATCGTTACTCATGGGGGCTGCCGGATTGCTGCTGCTGCTCGGCTATCGCAACATCGTCGGCGCGCTGCTGATTCTTGTTGTGGTCATGGTGGTGATCGAGGCATTTCTGCGAGGCCGCCTCGTGCACCTGATTGCCAACGTGGTGGTGGCCATCGTGATCATCATTGTGCTGATGGCGATTGTGTCTGTGATTCTTGGAAACTTCGCACAAGGCCTTGGAGTCTTGCTGCTGTTGGCCGCGGTCTATATGGGCTGGCAGACTTTCAAGGAAGGTGCACGAACGTGACGACATCAGGCGCCGACATCGAGTCCTGACCGCTGAATACACCCAGGAGAGAAACTGATGGCATTGCTGAACTACTCGGCGTTCGCATCCCTAGATGGCTACATCGCTGATGAGCAGGGCGATTTCAGTTGGGCGATGCCGAGCCCCGAGGCGCACACCCTGGCCAACGAACTGATGGAGCCGATCGGAACTTGCATCTACGGGCGCCGAATGTACGAGATGATGACGTACTGGGACTCTCCCGAGGCAACCGCTGAAGGTTCAGGTATCGAATACGACTTCGCGATGA
>DMNR01000307.1:21737-23061 GCA_003452655.1 Actinomycetota bacterium
CGCGCACCCGCTTGGAACGTGAGTTTCGCTCCGATGACATTCTGAAACTGAAGGCCGAGGCTACCGCTGACATCGAAATCGGTGGACCTACGATTGCGGCTGCTGCGCTACATGCCGGGCTCGTCGATCAGTTCGCTTTGTTTATCGTGCCCGTGGTTATTGGTGGCGGGATTCCGGTATTCCCACCCGGCCTGAAGCAGGCTTGGGAGCTTATTGATGAGCGGCGCTTCGCGGACGGAATGGTTTACCTGAGATACCGCTCAAAGGACTAGCGGTTGCTACTGAGTCGGCAAGCTCAGTGATGAGGTAGCGCCTGGCTTGTTCACATTGAGGTCTGCCAGGCGGTGAACATCAGTGCGCCAAGAATCGTAGCTGCGCACGTAGTACGTGGGGTCATCGTGATCGCGCGCGACGTACCACTGGGTGTAGTCACCGGAGGCGGCGAGGAAACGTGGGACGCTGACGAGATCCAGGGAGTGGAACGTTTGATTGATGGCGTCGCGGGTGTCCTTAGCTGACGTCGCAACCTCCGTTAGCACCGTGGCTCGAATGAATCGTGACGCGGGTGTGACGTCGCCAGGCATCCCGAGGAGACCGCTGCCGTTTCCGGTGGGGGTCACTGGCATGCCCATGAGGTTGAGGGGCTTGTCTTCAACATTCGTCAGCCCGACGTAGTTGCGCAGGTTCGTCGTATGCCAGTCATACGTGGGGGAGTTTGTGAGGACTCCGATCTTGTTGTCGTGGAACACCGCCGTGCCGTCGATGAACTCAACGACGAGGTCGCCTCCGGAGGCATCGTGAATGCTGAGGTGCTCGGTGAAGGCATAGTCGGCGAGTGGAATCAGGTTCTTTGGAAGGGGATCGGTCGATTGCCACAACCGCTTGATTGGCGCATTCCAGATCCGTACGGACGCCAATGCGGTCCGGACGTCATCTACGGTGCGGCACGTTCCTAAGATCCAGCCGGCCAAATGGACGAAGTCGATCACGCCTGGGCCACTGTCTGTCGGTGGCGATGTTGGCAACGTGGTCTCGGGAAGCCACAACGTGCCGATCGAAAGGCCGGCTTCATTCAGCCCGTCACAGATTGCCCACTCGAATCCGAAGGCATCCATTCCGACATAGCCGAGGTCGTTTGACCACGTCATGGTCTGCGCTGCCGTGTTAGTTGTGACGGCCGATTGCCGTTGGCCGCGTGGCACAACCTGAACGCGTGACTGGACGTCGTAGCCAAAATCAAGCGTCCGGCCAGAGATATGCCGATCGGTGAGGCGGACGAGGCGGATGTCTGTGCACATGGGACTCCCTAGTCATCTCAAAGATC
>DMNR01000008.1:0-288 GCA_003452655.1 Actinomycetota bacterium
AGCCGAGCGCAATCGCTCCGCGTGAGTCGTCACTGATTCTGCTGCGTGTGGCAACAGGGCATCGCGCAGCAGGTCAGCACTATGTCGAGCCGAGGGCGAAAACTCCTTAATGACCGCTGGCCAACGTTCCGTGAGTTCGAAGATCTCAACCGGTGGCAGCGGGCCGTCGGTTGCAATCCCGAGGCTGCGAATTGCCGCGCGCGCCTTCGCGGGGCCAACCCCGGGCATGAGTTGAAGGACTCGGAACCACGCGAGTTCGTCGCGAGGGTTGTCAGCCAACCTGAAGGC
>DMNR01000008.1:408-5473 GCA_003452655.1 Actinomycetota bacterium
CTGCGGGTGAGCTCGATTTCGAGTCGGTCGCTGTGGTGTGCGGCTCGCACCAAGACGGCTTGCTCGCGAAGCGCAATACCTTGTTCACGCAGTTCCAGTACCCGTTCGCATGCTGAATCGGACTGCCCGTCCTCATCTGCACATCGGACCAGTCGAGGCCTGGATGCTGGCGTCGCGTTGGAGCTGGCAACCTCCAATCGGGTGGAAAAGCCCACCTTTGCCTCGGACCCCAAAGCATTTGCAACGTCCAGGATTGGCTGTGTGGACCGGTAGTTCGTGGTCAGCGAAAGAGTCTGAGCATTTGGAAAATCCTTGTCGAAGTTCAGGATGTGCTCAGGGCTGGACGCTCTGAATGAATAGATCGCTTGTGCGTCATCGCCAACCACGGTGAGGCCCTGGGCTTGACCGGTCAGCAGCTTGAGGACATCCACCTGCAGGGTGTTGACGTCTTGGTACTCATCGACAAGTACGTGGTCGTATTCGCTTGCGATCGCCCGGCCAATTACCGGGTGGCTCAGTGCCTCGCGCCAGTAGAGGAGTAAATCATCAAAGTCCAGAACGCCAAGCTCACGCTTCTTGCGGACATACTCCCGACAGATGTCAGAGATGGGCACGGCATGTTTGGATGCCCAGGGCGCAACTTGAACGATCACCTCCGAGACCGGTGTCGAGGTGTCGACGGCCCTGGAGTAGATATCGAGCAACGTTCCCTTGCGCGGCAATCGACTCTTGAGGGTTTTGTCCTGGAGCAACGTGTTGCGTATGACATCGAACAGATCCCCAGCATCCGAGGGATCAACGACCCCGAATCCCTCTGATAGCCCGAGCGACTGGGCGTGGCGGCGCAAGGTGTGGTGGGCGACCGAATGAAACGTCCCGCCCACGATCCGAGCGCGCCCCTTTCCGAGGTGTTGGGCCTGGAGCACCTGCGAGACAAGCGTTTCCGTGCGCGACACCATTTGGCGTGCCGCGCGTCGGGTGAACGTCAGCAATAGGACGCGTTCGGCGGGGATCTTCCGGTCTGTGACTAGGTGCGCAGCGCGGCCAGTGAGGGCTGTGGTCTTGCCTGTACCGGCCCCGGCCAATATCCGCAGGTACTGGCCGTCATGGCAAGCAACATTGCGCTGTTGCGAGTCGAGAGTCTTGAGCAGATCGAACATGTGTTCGACACTAGCAGAAGGTGCGCTTACGTGTTCTCGTCAATCGCACGGGCAAGGAAATCAGGCAATGGCAGGGATGAGGCAACGACCAGTCGTTGGGTTGGACGAGTCATCGCCACGTACAGGTCGTGGGCAGGATTTGCTGAGTCAGCCAGCGCCGCACTCGGTTCAAACAACACGATGCTGTCGAACTCCAAGCCCTTGACGTGAGTGGGTGTGAACCACGAAATGCGGACTCGATCGTTGTTGATGGACTCGGTGATTGCCTGGGCACCCTCGATGGCGGCCGCAACAACGTCGCGATTGACCTCACCAGCGATCACCGCAACTGTTCCGAATTCGATCAGTGCTGCCTCACGAACCAGCGCCTCGGTGAGACCCCGTGCCGGGTCCGTGAGGGCGATCGCCTCGACCGGCCAACGACCAGGGCGGACCGACTTAGGAGTCGTGTCGTGGGTACCAGAAAGGCGCAGCGCGGCCGATGCAGTGTCCATGATCGACTGCGGTGTCCGGTAATTGATTGTGAGTTCAGTCAAACGCCAGCGGTCCTGAACGTGCGGTGACAGTGCGTCCGCCCAGCTACCTGCGGCCCCAGGCGCCGATCGTTGCGCGGGATCGCCAACAATTGTCATTGATTTCGAGGGACATTTGCGCATGATCGTGCGCCACTGCATTGGCGTCAGTTCCTGTGCCTCGTCGACTACGACATGTCCATATGCCCAGGTCCGGTCGGCGCCGGCACGTTCTGCGACGGGGATGTACGCATCGGCGCCGGCGAATCGATCGACGTACTGCTCGGCGGTGATCATTTGTGCCGCCGGACCAGCATCCGCGAGCGTCTGCGCAGCGAAAGCAACCTCGCGTGCGCGTTCGGCAGTTTGCGCCTGATTCTGCTGTCCTGTGCCTGTCGCTAGCTCACCGAGAAGTTCTGCCGCTTCATCGAGCAGCGGTATGTCCGACACCGTCCAGGGGTCTTCAGGATGGCGGAGCAGAGCCGTGCGTTCCGCCGGTGACAGGGATGGTGCGGCGGCGGCCAGAATGCCGGGATTGGTGAGTAGCTCGCCAATCAGTTGCTCAGGGGAGCGCGGCATCCAGCAGAGATTGATCTCGCGCTTGACGTCCTTCTCCTCTCGCAGGTCCGCAACAAGGCCCTGCAGCGTCTCTTGATCAACATTGAGCCGCATCTTGTCAGCCATTCGACCTGCAAGACGTGTGAGCAGGTCCTTGGCGAAGGTCGTTCGGGCAAGGTTGTAGGGGCGCCGCGTGTCACGTGCACGCCTCATCGCGGCTTGCACATCTGCGGGCGTGAGTTCAATTGAGACGCCGTCAACCCGCAACGGAATCGCGGCGTTGGGGACCCGCCGACGGTTTGCCACCGCGGCCTTGATGACGTCGGCCATCATCGCACTGCCTTTGAGAGCAGCAGCCTCATTCGTGTCGGTCGCCGTCGCGTTAATCCCGGGATACAGGTGTCCTAGCGAGGCCAACACNNCGCGCGATTCGATCACGTTGGGCATACAAGAGGTACGCAACCCTGTGCAGTGCAACGACGCTCTTTCCAGTGCCTGGTCCGCCCTGGACCACGAGCACTCCTCGACTCTCCGAGCGGATGATCACATCTTGTTCGGTTTGGATCGTCGACACGATGTCGCGCATTTGGCCTGTGCGTGCTGAATCGAGCGCCGTGAGCAGTGAGTCGTTACCGGTGATCGTTTCGCGGGTTTCATCGGTTAAGGCATCCATGATCAGTACGTCATCGTCGAGCCCGGTCACTCGGCGATTCGAGGTTGCGATGTGGCGGCGACGAACGACGCCCTCTGGATCGGCCGCGGTTGCGCGGTAAAACGGTGCCGCGGCATCTGCACGCCAGTCCATTACCAGTGGGTTCTGCTGAGCATCTGAAACGCCAATCCGACCGACGTAGCGGCGGACATCATCCACGAGATCCAGGCGGCCGAAGCAGAGTCGGTCATCGACGCTGTCGAGTTCGCGGAGCCGACGACTGTGGAGCGCTACTAATGCGTCGCGCTCGGTTCGGCTGCCTGGAGTCCCGGCGATCGGATCACTGATGGCGCGATCCAAACGGTGTGACACGTCATCACGAACTTGATCAATGCGTTGGTAGACCTCGTCGAGGTGCGCTTGCTCAATGCGGAATTGGCGTTCAGCAGCTTGCGCATTCTCACCACTGCTAGTCACGGCCGACTCCGATGCGTTGCACGCTGCAAATTGGGCAATTCAGAATGTCAGGTCGGACGGGCACGGTTTCGCGCGACCCGCCGTAACCTGTATTGAAGTCTGGCCTACTACCTGCGAACCCCGGAATTCTTAACCAATCGAGATCTGAGTGCGAACTTTCTCTTGCGCAGGATCGCGGCGTCCGCGGCGTTCGACGGCGGTCCGGGCACTTTGCCTCGAACCCACATGTGAATAGCCGCATGAGGTTCTCCGGATGCTGAAGACACGGCCGCTACTGCAGCATTAACCTCGCGTCGCAATTGCGCCAGTTCTTCCCAGGGTGTGAGGTCTACGTCAGGTGGTTGGGTGTTGCGTGAGGCACGTGCCTTCTTGCGGATCTCGCCATCTCGCTTGGCCAGCAGTGCGGCGGTCTGCTCTGCCGTTAACAAGCCAGGCAAACCGAGGAAGTCAGCAGAATCGTCATCTGGTGCGAGTTGTGCGTAGTCGGCTGCCACAGCCTTTCCGCTGTGGAGGACATGAGCGAACTCCGCTTCGGCGCCGAGTGGACGCCAGGTGTCCACCGATTCCCCGGATTCAGGCCGCAGCTCGACGAGCTCGTCCAATACGTCATCGGCCGCTGTGGGTGGAATGCGGAAGACGTGATTCCGTTCGACTTCAATTTCGGCCGCGAGTTCGAGCAGAGGTCGAACTGCAGGCAGAAAAACGGTGGCCATCTCTTTTGGACGTCGTGCCCGCACGACTCGGCCAATCGCCTGAGCGAAGAACAGTGAGGTGCGATAGCTCGTCATGTACGCGATGGTGGTCGCTCGCGGAATGTCGCAGCCTTCAGAGATCATGCGCACGCATACGGCGTACTTGTTGGTGCCATCCCTGAATCGGCTGATCTTGTTCGAGGCGTCGGCGTCATCAGACAGGACCAGGATCGGTTTGTCGCCCGTGACCTCCTCCACGATCGCCGCGTAGGCGCGGGCACTTTCCTGGTCGCTGGCAAGGACGAGGCCGCCGGCATCTGGTATCCCGTGCGAGCGTTGATGGTTCAGGCGGTCATCCATCGCAGCAATGACGTGCGGGACCCATTCCCCGTTCGGGTCCAAGGCAGTTCGCCAGGCGAGTTGTTCCACGGACTTGGTGTTGGCTTTGCCGTCGGCCCCCTCACCCAAGCCGGTTGCCACAACTTCACCGGCGCTGTTGAGCCAGCGGGCCTGCCCGGTATAGGCGGCGAACACGACTGGACGCACCACACCGTCGGCGAGCGCCTCTTTGTAGCCGTAGGTGTAGTCAGCTTGGCTCTGGAGTGTCTCGCCATCTTGTTCGTAGCGCACGAAGGGGATGGTCTCGCCGGCTTTCGTCCGAAATGGTGTGCCGGACAAGGTCAGTCGTTTGGGGCAGTCACCGAAAGCAGTGGCAATTGCCTCACCCCACCGAAGCCCGTCCCCGGCATGGTGGATCTCGTCGAGAATGACCATCGTCGGCTTACCCTGTGCGCGAAGTTGGTGACGTTTGGGTGCCGATGCAACTTGTGCATAGGTCGTGACGTAGCCGTGGAAGCCGTTTCGCGCTTGCCCAACGCGGTTCGATAGCGTCGGATCCAGCTTGAGCCGTTGACCAATCGCAGCTTGAGCCCATTGTGTACGCAAATGATCAGTCGGAGCCACCACGATGATCTGGTCAACAAGGTCGCGTTCGAGAGCTTCAACTGCGACCGC
>DMNR01000173.1:0-213 GCA_003452655.1 Actinomycetota bacterium
GGATCCGGGTCGGGCTCGGCGTCATATCGGAGGTGAACGATGCACCATCGGTATTCGCCGTCGTCTCCGAGAACTGTGTCGTCAAACTAGGCACCTCAACCGGCTTCCCCGAAGACTTCGCCTCGGCCAGCGCAGCCGCGACCGGATCAGTCGCCGGTGGCGCTGCCTCCGCTGTGTCCTGCGCGACGACCTCTTGAGGCGTGCCCGCGTACG
>DMNR01000173.1:253-16659 GCA_003452655.1 Actinomycetota bacterium
AGGCATCGTCGTCGCTAACAGCGCCAACGAGACGCTGCCAGCGATCAGACCAACGCGCGTCGACGACCACCGAATCTGCGACATCATTTGCCATCCCCGGGGTTGCGGACCACAGGTGCAACGAATGGCCACCCTGACGCACTGGTGACCCACCACAACTCACCGACGATTCGCACACGAACTCCGATTTCATTGGCCTAACCTGGAATCGAGAGCGTAGTGATCAACAGCTAGCAGCGCGCATCGGGAAAGCAAACATCCAAGGTGGACCGGTACATCGCCCCTGCTATTACTGCGCGTAACGGATCACCGCGCGACGCCAGTAAGGAATCTGGTATCGGAAGAACCAGTGAAAGCTACAAAGGGCATCACTGGTGACATGAGATGGCGTCGAAAATGTCGTACTCACTGACAAAGACCCCGGCTCGCAAGTGTTTAACCGTGATTGCGAAAATCCGCAACTGAGTCTCCCGACGCCGGTCCCGCATGCTGTCGCGATGCTGACGGTGTCGGTGTGTCTACGGCTGGGGTACGTCGGGCCACAGGCGAACACCGAGTGCATGCTCGGCGCTGATGACGGTGTGAATATCGGGGAGGCTCACCCCTGACAACACGTCATACAAGGTGGTGCGGGCGATCCCGATTCTTGCTGCTGCCGCGAGTTTTGTCATGTCCGATTCAGAAATGTGTAGCGCCAGTTTTCGACTAATTTCGGCGCCGTAGAAAACGGCGACTGGTGCGTCCTTTCGGAAAGGCCCTTCCGGCCAGCTGCCCCCAGCTTTTACGTAACTGCGCGGTTCCCCTTGCATGCTGAAACGGCGGGCCATGCACACACAATGCCACCCGCGACAGACAACGCCTGTGCACGCCACACCCACCCTTCAAAACCCGAATGGGTCACCACTGACTCCAACCACCTGCACCATGTTCTAGGGTGTCGTGTATTCACGACAGTCGTGAATAGTGAACAGAGGTGAAAATCATGGATCAAGAACAGGAACACCGCGGACCAACCAGTGAGGGTGCGGCCGGCGAGACCATCGCGGTGGACGCCGAAGCGAGTTCGCCAGGCACGACTGCGGCACCGGTGGACGACACTCCCCCGCGTCCCACTCGCCGCCGCACAACGACTCGGCGTATCAGCCGCGATGACTCTCACGAGGTGGTCGACGAGACGGTCGTTGAGGAATGGCCGGACGCCTACGCCGGTGGTCATCCGCGTCCTGTCGGGTGAACGCGATGACAACGCCGACATCACAAGATTGGTGGGAGGTGATGCCAGGGCGGTGGTCGAAGGAGACCGCCGCACTGGCATCCGCGGGTGCGCAGTGGCGGCGGATGAAGCCGCGACGTTCGCGGCGGGAAACAAATTTGCGGGTGCGGGTGTTGTGGCCGTTCAACGGTGAACTGGTGCGCCTGTTTGTCAAGTTTCCTCACGCGTATCCGTGGACGGCCCCAACGGTCACCGCACCGGACGGCGTTCCGGGGGTGTCTCGTCATATTGGCCGCGATACGAGTGTGTGCATTCTGGCTGACCCGGACGCCGACTGGCTTCCAACGATGACTCTCGCTGAACTGCTGGCCGTTCAGTTGCCGCAGCTTGTTGCCGCTGAAACTGGTGCCCCTGGAACGGAGGCACAGGAGCCGGTTTCTGCGCTTCACGGTCTAGGTTCCGCAGATCCGGTCGGGTTGTTGGTGGACTCGGCAATGGTGCAGGTTCCGGACACTGTGACCTCCGGGATGGTGGTGTTGGCCGTTGGTGGTTCGAAGGTGTCGGTGGTGTGCGCGATTGACGTCGTTGAGAACGCCGCCGGTGAACCCGTGGCAACATCGGCGAGTCGATGGCCGGGACTGCGCAGCTCGTTGAGCGTCCCGTTTCAACGCATGGACACCCCTGTCACCACGGCGACGACGGCGGATCAGTTGTGGCAAGCAGCCGCACCAGATCCGGCCAAGCAGAACCGACCTTCGAAAGGTGTGGAGGTGCGCCTGCTGTTGGTGCGGGCTGAGGTTCAGTACCGCGAGCTCGGCTGGCAGTGGGTGTTGATGGTTCGTGGGCGCAACAGTGTGGAGGTTGCTGTTGGTGAACCTGCGGGTCCCTCGGATATGGCGGCACGCACCCCCGGACATGACGGGCTGCATCACACGGCTGTGACGGTGATTGGTGCTGGTGCGCTGGGTTCAGAAATAGCCCGACATCTCGTTCGAGCTGGGGTTGGAAAGCTCACGATCATTGACAGCGATGTGGTGACGGCTGCCCCCGGATGCCGTCAAGTTCCGCCCCGGTATACCGGAACGGCGAAAGCACTCGCGGTCGGGCACGAGTTGATGAACCTGAACCCGCACGTGCAGGCGTATGCGCTGACGGCGAAGTCAGGCGAGAACGTGCCACCAGACATGTTGAACAAATATTTGACCGAGTCCACGGTCGTGGTGGATGCCACCGCACAAGAAGGTCACACCCGATGGCTGGCAATGACACGACCGAACCTGCCGCTAATTGTCGCCACCGCAACGTGGGGTGCATGGGGTGGAACGCTCACTCGGCTTCCTGCCGAAGCTGGTGGGTGTTGGTGTTGTCTGGCGTGGCATCGCGCCGATAGGACTGTCCCTCATCCCCCCGAAGAACCCCACGACTCCAACGTCTCTGGTGGGTGTTCGTCACCGTCGTATACCGGTACTGGCTACGACTTGGCTGACATTGCCGCGCATGCGGCACGCCTGGCGGTGGCAACCATTCTTGGCACCGGCCGTGACTGGGATGACGTGCATGTGTTGTCTCACCGCGACCGGGACGGCACCCGTCGTGCACCGGCGTGGGTTGGGCAGCCGTTGAGCGTTCACCCGAAATGTAAACGGCGCCACGTGGTGTCGGTTCCGGTGCAGCTTCAACTGTCGACCGCGTAGAGGCATTAACGGCGGGTACCGGGTGTGTGCGGACAGTGCCCCCTGTTCGCACCAGTCACAAGAACACCGACACCTTCCCCTTCATTGAGTCGGTCACGACACAGAATGGACTAGGCATGCCCGCCGCAGAACAACCACTACCGCCAGCCGTCGTCAGCCTGCTGGACAGCTACACGCCGGTGAAAGTGTCACCCGAAACGTGGGCCCAAATGCACGCGGCTGTGGTTGGCGTTGTCACCGAGTTGGCGCCACCGTCGGTGCACGCAGCCCGACGAAATCTGAGCATGGTGGTGCCGTATGTGCAGTGGGTTTTCGAAACGTTCGGTGACGACAGCAACGCATTGTTCACGCCTCGGCGGGTGGCCCAGTTTTGTGCACTCGCTGGCAATGACAGGTTGCCTGAGCGGACGTTCACGTCGGCAACCGTGAACGAGTTCGCGTCACAGTTGACCACGATTGGTCGGCGGGTGAATCCGGGCGCACCGTGGCCGCATTCCACCGTTGGCACCACCCATCGCAGTTTGAAATCGCCATACAGCGACAGTGAGATGCGCTACCTGCGCGACGCGTTAACGACACCGGGAACGCATCAACGTCCTGGTGTGCAGCGGGCGTTTCACGTGTTCGCCGGGGCCGGGCTCACACCCGCCGAATTTCGGGCTGCCCGCACCTGCGACATCACCATCGACAACACCGTGGTGTCCATCACCGTAGGAGCGCAGCATCGGCGAACCGTTCCGCTGGTGCAGCCACACGCAGCTGCGCTGGCCGACTGTTTGCCTGAGGACCGGCAGGGGTTCCTGTTGGCTCGGCGGGACACTAACGCGTTGGCGGTGTTGTTCCGAACGTTCCCGATCGGTGCCGACGCCGTGGTGTTGTCTGCCGGGCGGTTGCGTACGACGTGGATTGTTCACCGACTCCGTGCGGGCATGTCACCGGTGAGTGTGGCCCGCTTCGCCGGGTTGACCAGCTACACGTTCATGACCGAGCTTGCCGAGTTCGTTCCCGAACAAGACGCTGCCGGGATACAAGCAGCGTTGATATCGGATGTTCTCCAGTGAGCAAAGGCAAACGGTCGGTGACGTTGGGGCCGCGTCATAGTCGGGTTCCGGCGAATGTTCCGGCGCGCACGAACAAGAAAGCGTTCAAAACGGCGTTGGCGTTGCTGCGCGGTGACGGCGCCCCGGTCGTTGCTCGAGTCGAGGAACGTGTCAACCATGTCCAGGGCCGCAATCGGCAGCTGCAGGTTGATGTGTTGCTTGCGGCGGCTATCGCCTCAGCACGTGAGGGCGTCATGGAACCGCGTCGCGCTAGTGCCTTGTTGCGCGGGTTGGGTTCCAGTACCCAAATCGATTGCGGGATTCGGGTGGTGAAGGTTCACGGGGCCGACGTGGTGTCCGAAGGACAGGTCCGGTATTTGTTTGACCAGATCGCGAAAGCGTTCCTCCCTGACGGCGCCTCTCATGATCATCCGGTTGTTGACGGTGAGCATGTGGTGAATCCGGACACCGGTGACATTGTGGCACCAGCAGACACCCTCACCGTTGAACAACTTGTTGCCTGCGAATGCACGTCTGCGTGTCCGGCGGCGTTGTCGGCTGAACATCTTGGTAACGAACTCATTGGCGCCACGTGGACCCATTTCGGTATTCCAGACACGTCCACATGGGCGGTGGATTCGTATCTGTTGGTTTCCCATTATTCGCCGCGGTCGTGGGGAGACGCCGCCACGATGGAATTCCCCGACGAACCAGCAGCAATGACACGCACCCCCGCGCCCGGGCAGCCAAAGGCGAAGGCGGGTAAGCCGCGGGGTGGCCGTAAGCCGTCAGCGGGAACGAAAGCAGCGGCGGTGAACGCGCACAACGACTGGGCGAACACCCAGCCGGACGCTCCACTTCAACCGAACAGTTCGCGTAAGCGTCCGCCGGCGGGGCCGACAGCGGCGGGGGATTTCACTCGCCTCGACCGGGAATTCCCGCAGATTGGTGCTGATGGTCGTTTGGTGCACACGGTTGATCCGGATGCTCGTAACGGGTTTCGTGGGGCGGGGCGTTCACGGCGCACGGAGATCGCGAACGGGCGCGACAAACACGCGCTCGTAGCGTCCGGCATGTTCGGTGATGGCACACCGTTCCCTGCGTTCATCCGCTCGTACTGCCTCACCCCCGGCGGCGGGGATAAGACGGCAGCGTGTTTAGCAGCCGTGGAGCATGCCCAGGCAGGCGGGGCGGCAGTGGCGGAGTTGTCGTTGGATCGTGGCTACACGAACGAACCAGCCGTGAACCTACTCGCCCCCATGATCGAACGAGGCGTCCGGCTAGTCATGGACCATAAACAACATCAGCACCGAACCCGCCTGCACGCCCCAGGGGTACTGGAAATTGACGGGAATTTCTACACCGATGCGACACCGGTCGGGTTACGCGAACTTCCCGCGCATGCGAAGAACACATCCACAAAGGCCCGACGTGAACTCAGCGCACGTTATGACCAGCGGGCCGTGTACATGTTTCGCCCGAACGGAACAACCGACACCGGCCGCCCACGCTTCCGCGGCCCAGCAATGCCCGACCGGCTCGTTCGCAACCGTGGGGGAACGGTCACGAAAACGCTGGGTGTGAAAGTGTCATGCCCAAACTCCGAATACCAACATTTAGCACCGGCATCCGCCCCTGAAACTGGGTGCGAACCTGGTGTTCCATGCGGATGCGTGAAGACGTTTTCGGTGCCGGTGATCCAGCTACCGGGCACGTATCAAACACCGGCATACGGCACCAGTACCTGGCTGGTTGACTATCACCGCCGCAATTTGGTGGAAACGTTCAACTCGTTCGAGCAGTACCATCGCCGTGTTGGTCGGCATTCCATCAAAGTCCTTCCCCCGCGTTATGACCTGGCCCATGCGCTGCTCACTGTTGGTCTGCTCATTGATGCGATCTATTCGTTTGTGATGCGCCTTGGTGCCCGCGACATTGACACGAGCGTGTATGACTTCATGGACCCGGTCGTGACTCGTGCATGTTTCGCCCGCGTCACCCAGCCGGCACCCGCCAACACCAGCTAGCAGGCGGACCCGCCCGCCTTCACAACAGACACATCCACACATCTGTGACCCCGCCACACCGGCGGGGTCACAGTCATGCCTGGAAACAGACCCGCCGCGGATAGCAGAAATAGTCGAACGCGACGCCGAGGCACCGGTTGCATCGAGCCGTGAAAACAGGGCCGAAATCCAACAAAATCGGTGAAAAACAAATGGCAGGCTCACAGCCTGGTCATTCTTTCAACCAAACCGTGAACCTGCCTTTGTGGAGGTGCCGAGAATCGAACTCGGGTCCAACGTAACCAAGCAGAGGCTTCTCCGGGTGCAGTCGCTTTAATCGCCTGTTTGGCCTTCCCGCTGTTGTGCGACCCGACGGGAAAAGCGGCCTAGTCACTGTTTAATGTCCCGCGCACTCCCGATGACCGGAGCGATTGGTAAGTCTTCTAGTCGACGCCGGTACCCACAGGGAAGACGCCCATGGACCGACGGGTAATCACTTTCGCTGACTAGGCAGCGAGAGTGAGCTCAGCCTGAGCTGAGGCACCAGTGCTGTTTGAATTGGCACTTGTTTTTTTCAACGGAGCGTTTACGAGATAACCGTTGATCCTCGACCCGCTTCACTCTTTTCAGCAAACGTTGTCGAAACCGTTCACCCCCTGTGCAGTTATGCCGCCATGCTACGCCGCCGGACTGACAACTCGCATCCGAGATTCGCACTAGTGCGCGCGATTCCATCGACAGACTCATGGCGCCGATCAGCCAGAAACGACGTTTCCTGCCACTAATGACGGACTTGGTCGCACTGCGGGCATGCCATCATCTGTTGCAATGACCACGACCATGTCGCCCTCACCCAGGGTCACCTGCTCATTCTTGCGCGTGTTCACGTAAACGCCAAAGGCCTTCTTCTTCAAACCACTTTCGGCCTGCAACCGGTAACCAATAGCAATTTCGCCGCGCTCATTCGCCGCATCCACAATGGTCATGAAGCTTGTCGTTGCGCCTTCCTTAACGTAGTACGCGGCCGGCTTGAGATAGATCTCAGCTCCGTCTGCGTCGAAGAGATCTTGGTAGAGATCCAACAGTCCAGGATTCTCTGCCAACTGGACGAGCAGCAGCGATACCAGCTCTGAGCTCACGACGATGTCGCGCACGTCGGACTCGTCGGCGATCTGTCGGAACTCGTCGCTCAGAAGTTCCGACACGACAAACGGTTCGTTGTCTGGATCGCAATTGCGGTCGATGATGTCGCGAACTTGGAGCAGCGTGAGGAGCGTGAGGAGCGTATTCATGTCGGAGGCACCCTCGGCCGGTCCACTGGGAATAACGACGTACGTTCTCCGGTCACCGGAGTGGTGGCCGGAATCGCAGTGTCATCGTCCTCGGTAATAAAGATGATCTTGTCTTCTGCTTGGGTCACCGCGAAGAGATCCGGCTGACGGCTCACCTGCAACATCACCCGTGCCAGCAGAACCCGGACGGGAAACAAGAAGAGCAGTCCGGCGGTTCCATGCGACAGGATTGCGTCGAATCGATACCTGGCCCGGGTCCACAACGACGGCACTTCGTGACCGCCCTGTCCGTCTGATTTCGACATGAAGCTCCCTTGGCGCCGTAACTTCCAGCCAGGCGCCGACCAAGCCTGAACCGATCAACTCATCGGCCGCGATGTTTGTGGAACTTGCCTGCCGATTTGTCGCGAGTAGCCCGAACGGTCGGCTTACCGACCTCTTGCGTGGGCTCAGGTGAGCGCATCGACCACAACTGAGGGAGCAGACAACATGAGGCAGTGATCGCCTGGCAAGATCTCAAGCGGCACTCCCGCGGTAGCCGCGAATCCATTCGCAACGCCCATTGGGAATGTGCGGTCGTCGTCGGCCGCGAGGTAGCGCCGTGGAGTATCGACGTCGGCGACTCCGATGGACACTGCCCCGAGGTACGGCTCGAACGGCTGTGGCGTCAATTGTGCATACGCCCACCGCGCCCGCGCCTGGTCCAGATGCCCGAAGAATCGATCTCGCGCCGCATCGAACGTCACCATGAGCGAGTTGTCGTGCGATGCCGCTGCCATCTCGAAGTAACTGGCTCGGCGATCGAGTGGAGTCACATCAATTCCACGCTTGCCGCGATCAAGAACCGCCGCTGCGAGAAAGACCATCTCCACTACGCGATCGGATCGAGCCCGCGCTACGGACGGGAGTAGCCAGCCCGCAATCGAGTGTCCGACGAGTCGGACTGGACCTGGCGGTGCCGCATCAACCTGCGCGATTACCGCTGCGACCTGGTCGGCAAGTGTGATCCCCGCGCGAGGCGTCTCGTCGTCACCGCATCCAGGCATGTCAAACGCATGAGCGTTGACGTCGCGGAGCGCCAGGCCAGCGACTACCTCCTGCCAGCACCAGGCGCCGTGACATCCACCGTGCACGAGGATTGTCGTGGCATGAGTCGCAGTCATGGGCCAAAGGTGGTCGGTATCGGATCAGGAAAGTCGCAGGGCAGCAACGGCGTATCCAATCGCCAAGCCGATGAAGGGCATGCACAGCATCCCCACGAGAGAAATCACTCGCCACTTGCGCCCACCGCTCGTGTCGCGACTCGATACCAGACCGACGATGAGCAGGGCAAGAATGCCGATCGCGGTAACCAGCGCGAAACTCCCAAAGAACCAACCAGTTGTCGTTCCGGCATTGGCATTTGCCGCGGCGCATTGTTGTGCAGTCCCATCACACGCGGCGATGGACATGACGAACACCACCACGGTGATTGGCATCGCGATCACGCAGGCGGCCGCGAAGCTGCCGATGATCCACCCATTTGCCAGCCCACGACGAGGCGCCTGTGGGACGGCGGCATTCACTGCCGGTTGTGGTGCCCTCATGATCAACTCCAAATCACCAAGCGCGGTTGGTCAGCAACGGTAGGGGCGTCAACGATCCGATGCACACTGCCAACTCCGCCCGCTCCCCCGCAAGGATGATCTAGTGGTCAGCCTCGGCAACCAACGCGCGCAGCAAACTCTCGGGTGACCCAAGTTGAATAACCCTAGGGTCATTGGTGAAGTCGTGTTCTGTACGCACGTCGTACATCGCTTTGAGCGACGTTGACTCGATCACGGTCTCGATCCGTTCGTGACGTACAGCCTCCTGCGGCGAAACCCGCTCCAGATTGGCCATGAGCTCATCGACAGTGACGGCGACAAATCCAATTGTCAGAATGTCGCGAGGATCTTCAAGGCTCACCGAGTTGATCACACGAGCGGGCACACCGAAGCCCTTATCCGCCTCCCATTCGGCGATGAACTCCTCAAACGTCCGACCTTCTTTCAGCCGCCGGACAAATACGCTGACAATCACGACGCCTCCTGAGTAATCCACACGCGCCTGCCGATTGATGGCGCAAGTGCGTACTAACGTACGCGGGTATGAAGCCTGTCGCCATCGCTGTCGTTGCCTGTTCTGCCTTCGCCCTAGCCGCCTGCGGGCAGAGCGCGTCTACCTCGTCCAACTCAAGTGCGTCGGCCAGCGAATCGGAGTCTTCGCCCACGGCAAGCGCTAGCGCAACCCGGTCCGCCTCGAGCTCACCGACGGCAGCCGCGAAGTCCGCGAAGGCCGTCGCCGAATCGCTGCCATGCGACAACATCTCCAATCAATCACCGGCGGGAACCACCCCCAAGGCAACGACTCAAGTTAGGTGCACGTACGGCGATCAGGGCTACCTCGTACTGGCGTACTCATCCACGGGATCAGCTGCCGCTGCGGTTGTCAGCCTGCGCTCACAGGCCAAGTCCGCAGGAGAATCTATGACCATCGTGAGCGGCAGCACGTGGATCATCAAAGCGGCCGAAGGTCCCTCAGTTGGATCGGACCTCGTCACTGCGGCACAAAAGCAGGGCGGGAAGAAGCTCGTCCTGTCCTGACCACCTCAGATGGCATTCGTGTGATCACCGTCGCCAAAGGTGTATTTGATCTCTTTCTGGGAAGAACTAAGGCACAAGACTTCTCTGGAAGGAGACGGAATGAACTCCGCCCTCACATCGCTCACAACCCTCTACGCAGGGATTCCGCTGTGGGCTTGGATCGCAGCCGGACTCGCCGTGCTGGTTCTTATCATCTTGATCATCTCAGTGTCGGTCGCTAGTCATCGCCGCAGCAAGTGGGATCGTTCGTTCGATCTTCGGATGGCAGACGCACGTTGGTTCGCCGACTCACTGACATTGGCAGTTGCCGACCGCACGAAGAGCACCCCAGAACTCGTCCGCACCTGGACCGACGGCGTGCCACGCATGTCGACGCTGAGCCAGCAACTCTACGAATTGTCGACGGTCGCGCCCACCGACAAGCGTTCACGCCAACCTCGCCAGCTCGCCTACGCCGTGGACGGACTGCGCCAGGCCCTTGACGCCGACGTTCGCCTCCGCACTCAGGGTTACGCACCCGGCCAGGATGCGGTAATCGCCGAATCCGCGATGGTCGTCGGACAACGTCGCCGGGACTTGGACGGAGTCCTCGCCGGAATGCGCCACTAACGCCAACATCCGGTGGGATCTTCTGTCCAGGCGCCCAATCTCACCGAATGCGCAAGAAAACGCTCACGCCAGCATCGGCCGGAACGGACCTTCGGGTCTCTTCCGGCCGATGCTGTTGTCACAGGCCAAAGAGTTCCGCAGCGTTTGAGTACAGCACCGCGCGCATCCAGGCGTCGCCCAGTCCGAGACTCTCGAGTGCGGTCACCGCGTCGGCGTACGGATACGGGATGTTCGGGAAGTCCGAACCGAACAACACGTCGCCACGCAGTCCCGCATCGCGCAACTGCGGCAGCAGCCCCACAGGAAACTGCGCCAACTCGTTCATGAATGGCGTGAATGCCATCGTGGTGTCCAATCGAACACCCGAATACTCGCCTGCCAGCGCCAAGAACTGTGCGTACTCAGGAGCTCCCATGTGGGCCACCACCAACTGCAATCCCGGATGCTTTGCGACAACTTCAGAAATTGGGCCGGGGCCGGTGAATTCGCCTGGCAATGGTCCTGATCCACAATGAACGACGACAGGAATTCGTGCTTCAGCCAACTGTCCCCAGACGGCAGCCAACCGCGCGTCACGAGGATCGAAGGCACCCACTTGAAGGTGCACCTTAAAGACCCGCGCGCCAGCTTGGATCGCCCGCGCCACGTACTCAGGAGCATTTGGCTCGGGGTAGAAGGTTGCCGTCGAAATGCAGTCGGAGGTAGCGGCAGCAAATTCGGCGCACCACTCGTTGAGCCATTCCGACATTCCAGGTTTGTGCGCATACACCAGCGAAGTGAAAGCGCAGACACCGAATTCGCGCAATTGCGTCAGCCTCTGCGCATCATCTCCGCGGTACTCAACCGGCCACTCGACACCGTAGATGTGGTGTGCCTGATCGAAAACAGCCCAAACCTTCTGCATCACCGAGTGGGGCATGAAATGTGCATGAACATCCACGATTCCAGGAATCGCCAACGCATCAACGAGCGGCAGCCTCAATCGCTGTAACCCTTGGCGCGGCGACCCGTGGCTCGTTCCGCCTCCCGCTTGGCATCGCGTTCGGCGATTGCTTGACGTTTGTCGTAGGCCTTGCGTCCGCGTGCGAGTGCGATTTCAACCTTCGCGTAGCCATCCTTGAAGTACAGCGAAAGCGGCACCAGCGTTAAGCCGCCCTCTTTGGTCTTGCCGATCAACTTGGAGATCTCGTTGCGGTGCAACAGCAATTTCCGCTTGCGTCGAGGCTCATGGTTAGTCCACGTGCCTTCGGTGTATTCGGGGATATGCACGCCATGGAGCCAGACTTCGCCGTCCTTCACATCGGCGTACCCATCGACGAGCGTCGCGTGACCGGCTCGAAGTGACTTAACCTCAGTCCCCTGCAAAACCAAGCCCGCTTCAAAGACGTCTTCGATGTGATAGTCGTGGCGCGCCTTACGGTTCTGCGCGACCAGTTTGCGCCCCTTCTCGCGTGCCATGCGCACACCTTACGCGCAGGTGACCCGATGCTTCGACTCGCCGAACCACCCCATCGGCTCCCACGGGATACCGTTGATGTGAACCTCGAAGTGCAGATGCGGACCGGTGGAGTAGCCGGTTGATCCCACATATCCGATCGTTTGGCCTCGCGTCACCTGCTGACCTTTCGTCACGCCGAAGCGCGACTGGTGCGCGTACATCGTCGACATGCCACCACCGTGGCTGACCAACGTGTGATTCCCGTACGGACCGCCAGAAGCGATCGAGATGACGACGCCATCAGCTGCGGCTTTGATAGGCGTCCCTGAGGGTGCGCCGATGTCATCCCCGGTATGACAGGACTTGTATCCGTAGACCGGGTGAATGCGGGGGCCAGTCCGACCTCCGGCCTTGCGCCCCGGCATTGGCCAGCTCAGCGAGCCTGTCGGCGTAACACCCGAGCCACCAGACCCGCCCGACCCCGTTGAACCGCCCGGGTTTTGCTTCTGCTTCTGCTTCTGCTTCTGCTTCTCCTTCTCCCGTGCTCGTTCGGCGGCAGCGGCTGCTGCCGCCTCGGCGGCGATACGTGCCTGCTCAGCTCGAAGCGCCTCATATTGGGCTTTGACGGCGTCGCGTTCGGAGTCTGCCTTCGCCACGATTGCGGCGCGTTGAGCAACGAGCTGATCCACAACCTGCTTTGCCTGATTTGCCTCTTCAACCGCGCTGGCGGCCTGAGCGGCCCGGTTGTTGGCCTCGACTTCCCTTTGTGCCGCCGACTCCTTGAGCTGCTTACTCTGCGCCAATTTCGCTTGCAGAGCTACCTGAGCGGCAGCAAGTTGCTCGAACGTGTCGCTGTTGCCGCGTGACACGCGCCGCAGGGCAGCGAGTCGTTCGGTGAATTCCGCCGGATCCTTTGAGTCGAGCAGCACCTGGATCTCCTCGAACTGGCCACCGGTTGTGTAGATCACTCGGGCCAGAGCGCCGATCTGAGCCCGGATCGCGGCGATGTCCTGTTCGATCTTCGCGACCTCCGCCTGCACTGACACGAGGGCAGCCTTGGCATCGCCGAGCGCTTTCTCTGCGGCGGCCGCCGCCGCCCCTGTGGCAGCTGCCGTCTGTTGAGCGGCCGCCAGGCGAGCTTCGGCTGGGCCTAACTGCTTCTGAGCTGCTTCCAGCTCCTTGGTGACCTCATTGACCTTCTGGTTGGCGCTGGCCAAGTCATCGTGAGCATCGCCCACCTGATTGTCGATAGGTGCCTGTGGTGCGACGCCGAAGGCAGTCGGATTCACGAACGTGATCGCGCAGGCTCCAGCCACGCAGGCGGCAACCGCGGCAGCCTTTCCTCGCCGGGATCGCAAAGGATCTCGTCGCACCTACCCGACGCTAGCGGCAGTTAGTCCACCGGCGACCGATTTGCGCTCCCGGCGTGGCGTATGACCCCGGTTACTCGTGCAACTTTCTACGTAAGCGTAGGCTCGTCGTCTATGACCTCCGATAGCTCACA
Source organism: Actinomycetota bacterium (assembly GCA_003452655.1). Taxonomy (GTDB): domain Bacteria; phylum Actinomycetota; class Actinomycetes; order S36-B12; family UBA10799; genus UBA10799. The sequence goes on from DMNR01000173.1 coordinate 13,674, forward strand.
GTCCGCCAACATTGACCACACCACCGGGCACTTCGCTGGAGTACGCGGCAATCAGATCTTCTTCCAGGAATGGGCACCCAAAGATCCACCGCGTGGCGTGATTCTCATCGTTCACGGATATGCCGAGCACAGCGGGCGTTATGCCGCCTTGGCGACCGATCTGGTCAATGCTGGGTTCGCCGTCGGCGCCCTGGATCACCGCGGTCACGGGCAATCAGAAGGCAAGCGAGTCCAGGTCGATTCGTTCGATGACCTTGTCGACGACTTGAGCACCTACGAGGGGCAGCTTCGAGGCCGCTACCCGGCACCTCTGCCGCTATTCATCCTAGGCCACAGCATGGGCGGTCTGATCAGTCTGCGGTATGTCACTCGTGACGGGTCAGAAGCAACCGGCATCGTGCTCTCCGGAGCAGCCGCCGACAAGCCGGACGACATCTCCGGTCTGACCATCACCATCGGCAACCTGCTTGCCAAGGTCGCTCCCGACTTCGGTGTTGCGTCACTGCAACTCGGGAAGATCAGCCGCGATCCGGAAGTTGTCGCAGCCTACGAAAGCGATCCGCTGGTCACACATGGCAAAGTGCGGGCGCGAATGGGCTCGGAAATGATCAATGCGATGGACGTCACTGGCAAGGCGTTGCCGACCTTGACCGTCCCGATCCTGATCATGCACGGTGGCGATGATGTGGTGACGCCTCCGCACGGAAGTCGGATGATCTCCGAGAAGGTCGGATCCCAAGACAAGACGTTGACGATCTATGACGGGCTGTACCACGAGATCTACAACGAGCCCGAACGTGACGTGGTGATCGCCGACGTTGTCGCCTGGCTCAATGAGCGGGTTCCACAGGCCTGATACTGGCGAGTTTCACCGCGGCCCACAGCCGCAAGTTGTGGCCGTCACTGCCCGCGGCAATAATCAGCACGTGACTGACGCACGAGATGACTTCGTACGGCGACTGACGCTCGAACAGGTCGATCGCGACATCTTCACTGGCCGTTGCCACGCGGGTGCGCCACAACGAGCCTTCGGAGGTCAAGTCGCTGCCCAGTCCCTGGTAGCGGCAGGCCTCACAGTCGAGGACCCGGACCGCGTTGTCCACTCGCTACACGGCTACTTCCTGCGCCCCGGTCGCACAGCAGACAAGATCGTTTACCTCGTCGACCGACCTCGCGACGGTCGCTCGTTTTCGACCCGACGCGTTAAGGCGATTCAATATGGCGAGACGATCTTCACAATGTCCGCAAGCTTCGCCGTTCACGACAAGGGCCCCGAGCATCAACTGCAGATGCCGGAGGCGCCGGACCCCGATTCCCTCGAGCCGTACCCATTGGACCTCGACGAAGCCCACACCATGCACGACGCTTCCTCGCCAGATCGCCGCCTGCTCGACATGCGGTTCGTCGAGATGGATTCGACCGTACCTCCGGCTTACGGGCGGCCACAGCGGATGACGTGGCTGCGTGCCCGGCACACCTTGCCTGACGATCAGCGCGTGCAGGTCTGTGCGCTGACGTATTTCTCAGATCTGACCCTCGTGGGAACAGCACTCGCGCCAAGTGGTGGTCGGGTGCCGAACGCCGGGCTGATGGTTGCCTCGATCGATCACGCGATGTGGTTTCACGCACCGTTTCGGGCAGACGAATGGCTTCTGTTTGTCCAGAACACCCCAGTCGCCGCAGGCGGGCATGGTTTGGCTCACGGGGCCTTCTTTACCCAGGACGGTCGCCTCGTTGCCACTGCCGCACAAGAGGTGCTGATGCGTGAGCGGCGCGACTAGACCTTCAGGTACCTGCGGACTGTCAGGAACGCGGCAACACTCGCGAGCACGATGCCGGTCAAGAAGATGATGATCATGATCTTGATGGTCTCGTCCCACCCAACAAATGCGGTGAATCGGAACGACGGCTCCAACACCTTGTCCACCAGGTAGGCCTTCTCGGCAGCGATCGCACCAACCGCCAACAGGCCACCGATTCCTGCGGCAATCGCTGCTTCGAGGACGAAGGGTAGCTGGATATACGCATTGCTAGCGCCGACGAGTTTCATGATGCCGGTTTCCTTGCGTCTACTGAACGCAGCGACCCGCATGGTGTTGACCACGAGGAGCACCGTCACGAGCAACATCGCAAGTGCAATCCCGAGTGCTATTGCTTGAAGGCCTCCGAGCAGCTTGAAGAACTTCTCCAGTAACTTGCGCTGATCCTGAACCTGTTCGACCCCTGGAGACGTCCCGACCGCCGCTGCGACCTTCGCGAAGTCCTCAGGATTCGCCAGCTTGACCCGGAACGACTCTGGCATGGATTCGGGGGTGACGTTCTCAAGGATCGGTGAGTTCTTGAATTGCTCCTTGAAGCGGTTGTAGGCGTCCTGTTGCGACTCGTAGAACACGTTCTCAACTACGCCGCTGAGGCCATTGAGCGTGGCCTCAATCTGGGTGCGCTGCTCAGGCGTTACTGCCCCAGCGGGACACACCTTTGGATCCGAGGCCTTGCCACACAGAAAGACCGAGACCTCGACCCGGTCATACCAGTAGTCCTTCATCGCATCAACCTGCGAGCGGACCATCAGACCGGTACCGAAGAGCGTCAGGGAGACCGCGACCGTCAAGATCACAGCAATCGTCATCGTCAGGTTCCGGCGAAGCCCATGGCCAACTTCGCGAAGTGCCAATCCAAATCTGCGCATGATGTAGCCCTACCCCGCGTATCCGTAGACGCCGCGAGCTTCATCGCGAATGATGTGGCCGCCCACCAATTCAATGACGCGCTTGCGCATCTGATCCACGATCGCTGCGTCGTGGGTGGCCATGATGACGGTCGTTCCGGTTCGATTGATTCGATCCAGCAGTCGCATGATTCCCAACGACGTTGCCGGATCAAGGTTTCCCGTCGGTTCATCAGCAATCAGAATCGGCGGCTTGTTCACGAACGCGCGAGCCAGTGCGACGCGCTGCTGCTCACCACCGGACAACTGACCGGGCTT
>DMNR01000173.1:16804-17950 GCA_003452655.1 Actinomycetota bacterium
GCGGACTTGGGCGCACCGATGACCTCTAGCGCGAACGCGACATTTTGGGTCACTGTCTTCTCCGGAAGGAGCCGGAAATCCTGAAACACGGCGCCCATGCCCCGGCGGAATGCCGGCACCTTCCAACTGCGCATCTTGGCGATGTCTTTGCCATTGACGATGACTTCGCCGGAGGTCGCCTTCTCTTCGCGCAGCAGCAGGCGCAGAAATGTGGACTTTCCGGATCCTGAGGGACCCACCAGGAAAGTGAATTCGCCGTCTTCAATTTCAAGACTGATGTCGTCGAGGGCAGGAGCAGACTGCGCCTTGTAGCGCTTACTCACGTGCTCAAACTGGATCACGATTGCTTAGACCTCAATGTCGACAACATGGTCGGGTGCCAAGCGGGGGGAAGCCCATCTGGTTCGCAGCTGGCCGCCGGCTTGCCAAACGATAGGTCTAACGCAACCCGGAGTCCGGCAGCGACACGGTGGGTGCCGACGACTGACAACATCACGCTACATGGTTGCGGCGGCTTGGCCGATGGCATTGGCAAGAACTGGTCGAGGAAGGCCAACTTGATCGGCGAGCAGGATCGCAGCGTCGCCAAATGCCGCGATTGCTGCCAGCGTTCGCCCATCGAGCGCGTCCGGGAGTTCGTCGCGCGTCACTGTTCCGAAAACGCGACACACCATCGCCTCTGCGCTGTTCACAAGATCCTGTTCCGACTCTGGCACCAACTCAGGAAAGGCAACCATCGCGGACCTGCGGATCGAACCGTTCACCAAGTCCACAGCTTCCGACTCGTCCTGAGCCAGACTCAGCGCCAGCAACGCAACAACGTTCGACAAGGCGATCGCAGTGTTCAGCACTTGGGTGCTGTGCAGGGGCGCCTCCAACGCTGCGCGCAGGCCGGTCATGAACGGAGCTGCGGAGTCGGAGTCGATGTAGGACGCGAACTCTCCGCCGGCATAACGCACGACAACGGGATCGACGCTTTGTTCGGCCGGAACTGCCAATGGCGTGAAGTGCTGCACCCGCAGACCTTAACCCGACCCCGCCACAACCTGAGCAAGGGCCGCGACCTGTGCGGAATACTGCGACTCCGAGGTGGGTCGACCGAGGCCGCTCACATCGCGTCTTCGTAGGACACTCCACGCGGCAGTG
>DMNR01000169.1:0-1990 GCA_003452655.1 Actinomycetota bacterium
CCAACCCCAACGCCAACGCCAACGCCAACGCCAACTGTGACGCCAACTGTGACGCCCAGTCCCGGTGGGGTAACCGCACGGATCGTCACTGACTCCACATGGAACTCGGGATGGTGCGGCAAGGTTGCGGTGACAAACGGGCGCACCGGCAAGGTCTCGATCACGAAGATGGAGTTCGACCTTCCGGCGAACGCATCGATCTCAAGCAGTTGGAACGGAACGGTCAGCCGCACCGGAACGAGAGTCTCAATCGCCGCCCCAAGCTGGGCCGCCGCCAATCCCGGCGCGACCTACTCCGACTCCGGGTTCTGCGTCAGCGGAACCGCGACGGCAACAAACGTGTCCGCGAGTTGGAAGGACGCGTCGGGTTCCGGCGTGGCCCCCCCAACGCCCACGCCGACACCGACACCCACCCCGACACCAACACCAACACCGACACCAACCGGCAACGGGGCGCTGACAGTCACGTTCCTCGCTGACTCCACGTGGCAAGGCGGCTATTGCCGAACCACAGCGATCAAGAACAACGGCTCGACAACGATCAACACCTGGAAGCTGCAGTTCCAGCTGCCCGCGACTGCAGTCATCAGCCAGTCGTGGTCGGGTGCGGTCACTCGCGTCGGGACAACCGTGACGGTCACGCCGGAGTCATGGGCGGCCAAGATCGCACCAGGCCAGACGATGAAGTCGTTCGGCTTCTGTGCCAACGGTTCAGGTGAGCCAGCAGCGGCAGCAGTCTCGTAAGAACGCGCGGCCGTTCGTCGGCAGTAGCACCAAACCGCTTAACAGTTGCGGACAAGTTTCCGCGGGTTCCGTGCGGGTAGAAGGTGGTCCTCGACCATCAACGCCCGAACTGAGGAGCACGCCATGCGAGCACGGAAGCCAGCCCTACTCTTGGCCGGACTCGTTGCCTGCGCCTCGCTGATCGCCACCCCTTCACTAGCCGCTGCGACGACGGTCCACGAGGCCAGCCCGTCGGCCACCTCAACGTCAAGCCAACCAGCGGAGCGACTGGACCGATGGGGCAGCGCCGACAACGTCCTCGTTGAGCTCAGCAAGACCATCAGGGACGATGACAACGCGACGTTCACCAAGTGGGTCCACTCGTTCGGCATCAAATTGCCGTCGCCGATCAGGGACGCCGAGTTCCTGGAGATGGGTCAGGAAGTGGTCAACGACAAGGTCGTCAACACGGTCATCTCGCAGTTCTACCTGAAGAAGTCAGGCAAGTGGGGACACCTTTACAAGTTCACGGTGACCTACATTGATGGGCAGAAGCCGACCGCGAAGTTGGTGAACCATGAACACCTCGGGAACTGGGGTCTGTCGCCCGCTCCGCTGAGATACGGATTCAAGGATGCGGCCCCGGTTCTTGCCAAATTCATCAAGGACCAGATGGGCTCCGAACAAGCACCCACCGAAGTGACTTTGCGCAAGCCAGTCGAGCAAAACGAGATGCTTCCCCCTTTGATCATTTGGGGAGTTGGCGAGGAAGGCTCCAAGAGCCACTTCGCATTCGACACGCTCTCCGGCCACGTCTTCCCGATGCGAGGCTGATCTGTTCCTGGCAACAGAACGCCGTCAACTTGTGTTTTGGGTTGGCCAAGGCGCATCATTTCTCTGACTCGCTTGAGTGTCGGAGGTGCAACATGCCTGGTTCGATCAAAGCCTCACCATTCCATCGCCATGACCACTCACTCGCCGGCTTCATTGTCAGTGGCCGTTGGCCAGAGTCCACGAAGGAATGGGCGCAGTTCTTGGCCGTTGCGGTCCGTTTGACCGCCTTGCCTGGAATGGTGCTAACGACCGCAATCTTCCGCGCGGTCGAGGATGTGCCGGACGACCCTCAGCCTGACACCGTCGGCATCGTCACCGACGAAGGCCCGGTGCTTGCCGACACCGGCCCAAAGCCAGGGCAGTTTGTCCATCCGCAGCCTCCGGCGCTGTTCGTCTTGCATCCCCCGACGGAGAACCTGACCACGACTGCGGA